>JANQFN010000149.1 GCA_028277825.1 Desulfarculaceae bacterium | reverse complement strand
TGGTGGAGCCTTTGCTCAAGGAATGGAAAGCTGTTGCGGCTTAAATCCGCATGTTTCACCAGGGTTGGTCAGTTAGGTCTTCAAAGCTATCCGGTCGGGCAACCGGTGTTTCCCTGGCATGATCAACTAAAGAAGGGCTGCATGGAACCAGCACAGCAAGACGCACACAGACAAGGCGCCCGACAAGCCGACTTTGCAGGTGTAGCCAAAGCTACATCGAAAAGGCGGCGCAGGCGGCAACGCAGTATGTGGGTGTCTTGCGAAGCTGGGAGGCCAAGCCAGGTGGAATATGCGGATTAAAGGTGTTATCGGACAGAGCCGGGCCGTGGCCCAACTGGAGGCCGAGGCTAGCGCCAACCGCCTGGCCCACGCCTACATGTTCGTGGGGCCGGCCGGGGTGGGCCGGGGCACCTGCGCCCTGGCCCTGTTCGCCGCGCTCAACTGCGAGCGACCGCTGCACGGCGCCGCCTGTGGTCAGTGCGGCTCCTGCCGCCGGGCGGCTGCGGCCGAGCATGAGGACCTGATCATTTTGGAGCCGCCCAGCCAGGCCGCCTCCAGCCAGATAAAGGTGGAGGCGGTGCGCGAGGCCATCCGGGCCACCGGCTTCGCTCCCTATGGCGGCGGCAAGCGCCTGATCCTGATCCGCCGGGCCGAAAACCTCAACCCGGCCAGCGGCAACGCCCTGCTCAAAACCCTGGAGGAGCCGCCGCCCAACAACATCCTGGTGCTGACCGTGGGCGATGCCAAGGAACTGTTGCCCACCCTGGTCAGCCGCTGCCGCAAGGTGGCCTTCAAGCCCTTGGGCTCGGAGCTGATCGCAGAGGAACTGGTGCGGCGCGGGGCGGACCCAGAGACCGCGCGGCTCAAAGCCGGGCTCAGCTCGGGCTCTCTGGGCCGGGCCCTGGCACTGGACGCGGACCTGCTTCGCCAGGGCCTGTCCGCCTGGCTGGAGCAACTGGCCGGCGGCGGCCAGGCCCTGGAGGACTGGGCCTTTGCCGAGGAGTTGGTGGGCGCTCACCGGCGGGCCGGCGGCCTGGACCGCCAGGGCATCAGCCAGGGGCTGGATCTGCTGGCGCTTTTCTACCGCGACCAGGCGGTGCGCGCGGCGGGCAAGGGAGAATTGGCCTTGTTGCCCGGTGGCGCGGCGGGCCCCGGCCTGGCCGGCGCCTGCGCCGGCTTCAGCCGGGTACGCCGGGCCCAGGGCGAGATCCTGGCCAACGCCGCCCCAGAGCTGGCCCTGGTGGTGATGATGCAAAAACTGAGGCAAGACGCCTCTGGAGATATGCAAGCAAATGGGTAAGATGGTCGGCATCCGCTTTTCACGCGGCAGCAAGATATACGACTTTGACGCGGGCCACTTCGTGATCAAACCCGGCGAATCGGTGATCGTACAGACCGAGTTCGGCCTGGCCCTGGGCGAGGTGGTGCGCGGCCCCCGGCCCCAGCCGGAGTTGGCCGAGGGCGAGGAGCGCCCGGCCCTCAAGCAGGTCTATCGCATGGCCACCGAGGAGGACCTGGAGCAGGCCGAGCAGAACGAGTCCCTGGAGAAAGAAGCCTACAATCACTGCCAGGAGCGCATCGCCGCCCGCAAGCTGGACATGAACCTGGTCAAGGTCGAATGCATGTTCGACCGCTCCAAGATGATCTTCTTCTTCACCGCCGAGGGCCGCCTGGACTTCCGTGAGCTGGTGCGCGATCTGGTATCGCGCTTCCGCACCCGGGTGGAGATGCGCCAGATCGGGGTGCGCCACGAGGCCAAGCTCCTGGGCGGCCTGGGCTCCTGCGGGCGGGAGGTCTGCTGCGCCTCGTTTCTGAAGGACTTTGAGCCGGTGAGCGTCAAGATGGCCAAGGAGCAAAACCTCTCCTTGAATCCCACCAAGATCAGCGGCCTCTGCGGCCGGCTCATGTGCTGCTTGACCTATGAATTCGAGACCTACAAGGCCCTGAAAAAGGACCTGCCCAAGCTGGGCAAGCGCCTCACCCTGGGCGACGGCAAAGAGGCCAAGGTCATCCGCCAGAACGTCCTGGACAAGAAGGTCACCCTCTACGTGCAGGGCCAGGGCGAGTTGACCGTGGGGCCCCTGGAGCTGGGCAAGCTCTTAAAGCCGGTGCAGGGCGAGGTGCCCCCCGCCCCGGACAAGGGCCGGCCAAACGGCCAGGGCCGGGGACGCGGGCGCAACAACAGCCGGGGACACGGACGCGGCCGGGGACGCAAACCGAACCAGAAACAGGCCCAGACCCAAGAGCGGGGCCCGGGCAAGGAGCAACCCACCGAGGGCCGGCGGGACCAGGACCAGAAAAACGCCCAGAATTCCGGCTCGGGCAGGAGCAAGAGATCCTCCTCCCGCCGACGGGGGCGCAAGAAGCGAGGCAGGAAGGGACCCAAGGCCGACAAATGAGCGACACTTTCTACGTCACCACCCCCATCTACTACGTGAACGCGGAACCGCACCTGGGCCACGCCTACACCACCATCGTGGCCGACGTGGCCGCGCGCTTCCACCGCCTGATCGGCGAGGAGGTCCGCTTTCAGACCGGCACCGACGAGCACGGCGACAAGATCGCCCAAGCCGCTGAGGACCAGGGTGTGAAGCCCAAGGCCTACGCCGACAAGATCAGCGGCATGTTCAAAGAGCTTTGGCCCAAGCTCAACATCGTGCCTGACAATTTCATCCGCACCACCGACGCCGAACACATCCAGGTGGTCCAAGCCATCCTGCAGAAGGTCTATGACGCCGGCGACATCTATCTGGACACCTATGGCGGCAACTACTGCGTGGGCTGCGAGCGCTTCTTGACCGACAAGGAGCTGGTGGACGGCAAGTGCCCGGAGCACGACAGCGAGCCGGTGTTCATCGAGGAGGAGAACTACTTCTTCAAGATGGGCAAGTACCAGGAGGCCCTGACCGAGCACATCAAGGCCAACCCGGAGTTCATCCGGCCCGAGCGCTACAAGAACGAGGTGCTGGCCATGCTGGCCGGCGACGACCTGGAGGACCTGTGCATCTCCCGGCCCAAGAGCCGCCTCACCTGGGGCATCGAGCTGCCCTTTGATTCGGATTATGTGACCTATGTCTGGTTCGACGCCCTGATCAACTACCTCACCGGCCTGGTCTGGCCCGACGGCGAAAACTATCAGACCTTCTGGCCGGCGGCGCAGCACCTGATCGCCAAAGACATCTTGAAACCCCACGCCATCTTCTGGCCCACCATGCTCATGGCGGCCAACATCCCCCTGTACCAGCATCTCAACGTGCACGGCTATTGGAGCGTGGATCAGGCCAAGATGTCCAAGTCCTTGGGCAACGTGGTCAGGCCCCTGGAGCTGGCCGAGGTGTACGGGGTGGAGGCCTTCCGCTACTTCGTGATGCGCGAGATGAGCTTCGGCCTGGACTCCAGCTTCTCCGAGGAACTGTTGGTGGAGCGCTACAACTCGGACTTGGCCAACGACCTGGGCAATCTCTTCTCCCGGGTGCTGAACATGCTGCACAAGTTCTGTGGCGGCGTGGTGCCCCAGCCGGACAAGCTCTTGCCCGAGGACGCGGACCTGGTGCAGTTGACCCGGGCGGTGGCCGCCGAGTACGTGCGCGAAAACCGAGGCTTCGCCTTCCACAAGGCCCTGGCGGCGGTGTGGTCGCTGATCGGGGCGGGCAACAAATACGTGGTGGCCAACGAGCCCTGGAGCCTGGCCAAGGAGCCGGAGCTGGCCGGCCGTCTGAACCAGGTGATGTACCGCCTCTGCCAGCTTCTGGCCCAGGTGACGGTGCTCATCTGGCCTGTGATGCCCCAGACCGCCGAACACATGGCCGGGGTGCTGGGCCTTGGGGGCGTCACGCCCAGCATAATGCCGGCGGTGCTGGAGGGCGGTGAGCTTTTGGCCCCGGGCACGGCCACCCACCAGCCCCCGGCCCTGTTCCCCCGCATCGACACCGCCAAGGTCAAGGCCAAGGCCGATAAGGCCGAAAAAAAGGCCCAGGGCAAAAAGCCCCAGAAAAAGAAGCAGGGAAAGAAAAAGCCGCCTTCCGGCCCGGCGGAGCAGATCACCATCGAGGAGTTCGCCCGCCTGGAGCTCAAGGTGGGCAATGTGCTGGAGGCCGAGCCCATCGAGGGCGCGGACAAGCTTCTCAAGCTCACGGTGGACGCCGGCGAGGACCAGCCGCGCACCGTGGTGGCCGGGGTGGCCGAGCACTACGCGCCCGAAGAGCTAGTGGGCAAGCAGGTGGTGATCGTGGCCAACCTGAAACCAGTTAAGCTTCGCGGCGTAAAGAGCCAGGGCATGGTCCTGGCCGCGGTGGGGGATGAGCAGGTTATCGTGGTCTCGCCCAGTGCGCCCACCACACCGGGCAGCAAGGTTAGATAGAGCTGCGGCGGCCAATTGCTGGCTGCGAGGCTTGCTTCGCTAATTGATTCGTCGGCGTATTTGCCATATACGCCTACCTCGTCAATTAGCTGCAGCGGCGCCTCTCGCTCGCGCACCAGGCCGCCTCGCATCATTCAGATCGTAGGTTGGGATGAGCGTCGCGAAAACCAACGATTGGATTTGTTGGGTTACATGGCCAAGGCCACTAATCCAAACCTACAAAGGAAAAAGATAGGCAGATCATGAAAAAGCTATTCGTCCTCGTCCTGATGCTGATCCTAGTACCCCTGACCCTGGCCGGCACCGCCTGGGCGCAAAGCCAACAAGAGGGGGACCAGGTCTGCCAGGCCTGGCTGGCCCTGATCGACAAGGGCGCCTACGGCGAGGCCTACAAGGCCTCGGCCCCCTTCATGCAAGAGCAGGTGCCGGCCCAGCGCTGGCTGGAGATCATGAAGCAGGCGGTGGCCAAAACCGGCAAGGCGGTGGGCCGCAAGCTGCTGTTGGTCAAGCCCCTGGCCAGCCTGCCCGGGGCCCCGCCGGGCAAGTATCTGGGGCTGTTGTACTACCCCAACTTCAAGGGCCTGCCCCTGGCCGTGGAACAGGTGGTCCTCATGTCGGTGGACGGCGCCTGGAAGGTGGTAGGCTACCGCATCAAATAGTGCCCGCCGGGCTGGCACCTGAAACCGTAACCGCAAGAGAGGGGTGGCTTAGCGTGCTCAAAAAGGCCGGCACCTACCAAGAGGTCTACGACTCCTTTTCCTGGTCTATCCCCCTGCGCTACAACATCGCCGTGGACGCCTGCGACCGCTGGGCCGCCTCGGATCGTTTGGCCCTGATCTATCTGGACGAGACCGGCCAGGTCAAGCGCTACAGCTTTGCTGATCTCAAAGAACTCTCCAACCGCCTGGCCAACGCCTTGGCCGCGCAAAACATCGGCCAAGGCGACCGCGTGGGCATTCTGCTGCCCCAGTGCCCCGAGACCGGCCTGGCCCATCTGGCCGCCTACAAGCTGGGGGCCATCGCCGTGCCCCTGTTCACCCTGTTCGGGCCCGAGGCCCTGGAGTACCGCCTGGCCGACAGCGGGGCCAAGGCCCTGATCTGCGACGCGGCCGGCCTGGAGAAGGTGGCCAACCTGCGGGCCGGGCTGCCGGAGCTGAAGACCCTGGTCTGCTGCCAGGACCAGACCCCGGCCGGAGCCCTGGATTTCTGGGAGATGCTCCGGCAGGCCTCGCCGGAATTCACTCCCACCGATACCTCGGCCGAAGACCCGGCCCTGATCATCTACACCTCGGGCACCACCGGTCCGCCCAAGGGCGCCCTGCACGCCCAGCGCACCCTCTTGGGCCACATGCCCGGAGTGGAGTTCCCCCACAACTTCTTCCCCCAGCCCGACGATTTGTTCTGGACCCCGGCGGACTGGGCCTGGGCCGGGGGCCTGTTGGACGTGCTGCTGCCCGCCTGGCGGGCCGGAGTGCCGGTGTTGGCCCACCGTTTCAAGAAATTCGACCCGGAGGAGGCCTTCGCCCTGATGGCCCGTTTCAAGGTGCGAAACAGCTTCCTGCCCCCCACCGCCCTGAAGATGATGCGCCAGGTGCCCGACCCAGCCAGCCGGCACGACTTCAAACTGCGCTCGGTGGGTTCGGGCGGCGAGACCCTGGGCGAGGAGCTTTTAGACTGGGGGCGGGAGGTGCTGGGGTTGAGCATCAACGAGTTCTACGGCCAGACCGAGGTGAACTTGGTGGTGGCCACCTGTGCCCAGTGCATGGAGGTCAAGCCGGGCTCCATGGGCAGGGCGGTGCCCGGCCACGTGGTGGAGGTGGTGGACAGCGAGGGCAACGTGCTGCCTCCGGGACAGGAGGGCGAGGTGGCCATCCAGGCCCCGGACCCGGTGATGTTCCTCAAGTACTGGAACAAGCCCCAGGCCACTGAAGATAAGTATCTCGGCGACTGGTGCCTCACCGGCGACCAGGCCAAGAAAGACGAGGACGGCTACCTCTGGTTCGTGGGGCGCAACGACGACCTGATCACCAGCTCGGGCTACCGCATCGGCCCGGCCGAGGTGGAGGACTGCCTGATCAAACACCCGGCGGTGGCCATGGCCGCGGTGATCGGCGCGCCGGACGAGATCCGGGGCACCATCGTCAAGGCCTTCCTGGTGCTCAACCCCGGGGCCGAGGCGGGTCAGGCCCTGCTCACAGACATCCAGGGATTCGTCAAGACCCGGCTCTCACCCCATGAATACCCCCGGGCCATTGAGTTCGTAGAATCGTTGCCGCTCACCGCCACCGGCAAGATTCGGCGCAAGGACCTCCGGGAGGCCGAAGAAGCCAGAACCAGTTAGGCTTTGGGGCCCGATTTCTTCGCCCCTCGCCTTTTCAGCCGCAATACAGGTTCTCTCCCCAAAAATTATCAGCTCCGACGTCACGCTACGGGGAAACGGAGGATTGCCACGTCGTGGCGGAGGGGGTATGTTTCCCCTTCCAAACCTCTTAGCCGCCGCTCCTCGCAATGACGACTATTTTTTTAAATTGAAAGCAGGTAAAGGGAAAAAGAGTACAGCAATAGCTGTCATCGCGAGGAGCACTTTGGCAAAAAGTGCGACGTGGCGATCTTCCCCTTCCCCCCATGCGGGACGGTTAGACTAAATTATGGTGCTCTGGGCTGGGGCCGCGCGTGTGGAGGACTTTGGCCTTGTCCCTCTTAACAGCCCCTCGCCACAGACAACAAAGGCGGGCGGGGGTAAACCCCGCCACTACACCAAGAGCTTTTTCACTACCCAACTCTTAATAACCAAACGGCCCCCCGGATATTCCGGGAGGCCGTCATTGGTTTTTTGAGCCGGTCTTAGAAGATGCCGGCGATGGACTGGGCGATGCCGTTGCGCAATGGCGGATAGGCCTCGGGCCAGGTGAGGTCCACCTTGCGCGCGCTGGAGACAATACGGGTCTGATACTGCTTCCAGTTGCCGGTGGTGGAGACCTGCTGGCGGTTTGTGGTCTTGCCGGTGCCCTGCTTCAGGTCGGACTTGAAGGTTTCCGACACCCCGATGCCGGTGCGCTCGGAAATCTGCAGGTCGGTCACCACCGAATAGGTGTTCACCTTGACCAGGTTGCCGGTGATCACCTCGGCCACACCGGCAGCGGCGGCACCGATGGCCGCGCCGGCCGCGGCCTGGCTACCGCCCAAAACCGCGCCCACTCCGGCGCCGGCCAAAACCCCTCCGAAACCGGACATCTTGTTTTTCTCCAAGGCGGATTCGTCGATCAGCCCCACTTGCAGGATGTTGGCCTGCAGCATGTACTGGGCCTTGTCCGGGTCCTGCACAATCTTGTAGCCGTGAGAGATGACCGCCGACTCGATCTCGCTTTTGACGTTGAAGGTCTTGTCGCTGGTGTTGCGCACCTGCACGAACACGGTGCGCTTGGCCGGGGCCACCGGCTGCAGGAAGATGGAGGCGCTCATCTTGTTCTCCACCTTCAAATCCTTGTAGCGGATGCTGGCGGTGGTGGCCGCGCAACCGGCGGCCAGGGCCAGCGCGCCTACAATGGCCGCCAGACGGGCCAGTCGAGAATATTTGTTTTTCATGGCTAGATCCTCCGCAAAAAGACGGTGATTGGCTCCGGCGGCCGGACCTACCGCCTCAGACAGATGCTTGGGGCTAGCAGGGACTGCTCCGGTCAGCCGCCGGGCCGGTCCCTGCCTAACTATATTATCCCCTAGATGGCCTGACTTGCAAAGCCCGGCTTGGCAGGGCGGCCCGGCCCACTGATTATTTTGGGCATACGCCCATTATTTTGCTTGACAGTGCCGGCCCCTGGCCTTAGATTATGAGCACAAGCTCATAACTGGAGGACGGCACATGCCCCGGCCACCGCGCTGCCGACGCATACAACAAGAACCCAACGCCCGGAGATTCGGGCCCCTGGACCGCCGGCCCGCCGGCGAAATCACCCTGCCCCTGGAGGGCTTCGAGGCCCTCAGGCTGAGCGAGGTGGAAGGTCTGGAACAAGAGGCCGCCGCCCAAAGCATGGGAGTCAGCCGCCAGACCTATGGCCGGGTGCTGGCCACAGCCCGAAAAACCGTGGCCTTGGCCCTCACCAGCGGCCTGACCCTGGTCATCCAGGGCGGCGCCTATGAACTGGTGGGACCGGGCCGGGGGCGTGGGCATCGCCGCAGGGGCGGCGGCGGCGGCAAGGGCCGGGGCAGAGGCCGCCAGGGACGAGCCGATTGAAAACGTTTAACTTATGCAAGGAGGCGAATCATGCCTGGAATGAATCAACAAGGACCCTTGGGAATGGGACCCCGCACCGGGCGGGGCCAAGGACGCTGCGCCCATGGGGCGCGGCTGGAGGATGACCATCAAGGACCTGGGGAAGGCAGGCGGGGCCGGGGAGGCGGCCGAGGCCGCAGGCGCCGTATGGGCCGTATGGGCCGGGGCTTGACTCCGGCCGGCGGCCCCGTGGGCGCCCCGGAGCTGGAGGCCGAGGCCCAAGACCTGCGCCGCCGCCTGGCCCGGGTGGAGGCCCAACTGGCCGAGGCCGGCCAGGATTAACTCCGAAAGGGGCTAGTCCCCTGCCTTAAAAAATGAGCGGGGCCGGGGTAATCACGCCGGCCGCTGGTGTTTTATCAGCCCGGTTCGCCTACAAAGGGTAGTTGCCTTTTCCCG
>JANQFN010000146.1 GCA_028277825.1 Desulfarculaceae bacterium | reverse complement strand
GCGGCCAGGTCCAGATACACCACGGGCTTGCCCGACAGCCGGCCCTGCATCACCGGGGGCAGCTCTGCCTGGGGCGCGGTCACCACCGCCGCCTCGATCAAGCCGCCGGTGTCCCGTTCCACCCCGGCGGCGCGGGCCACCAACGCCGGCTCCAGTCCCTCCAGGCCGGGGGATTCACGCCAGATCAGGCTGACCCTAGGCACCCGCCGCCTCCTGGTTGAGCGCGGCCACGCTCTCGGCGGTTTGGCTCGCGGCCAGGCCGGCGTGGTCGATGCTTTCGCTCAGGGAACGGGGACCCCGGCAGGCCCCGGCCACAAAAACGCCCTCCGCGCCCGAAGCCACCGAGCCGTCTGCGGTTCCCAAAAAACCGTCTTGGGTCCGGGCCAGACCGAAAATCTCACTCAAGGCCCTGGCGCCGGCCGGCGGGCCCAGGCCCTGGCTCAGCACCACCAGACCGAAGGCTTCGCGCTGCTGCACGCCGTCCGCTCCGGCGAACAGCACCTCGGGCCCGTCCAGGCCCTTGGCCACCTCGCCGGGCATGGCCCGCACAAAGCGTAGTTCATTGCGTAGCTGAGATAACTCTTTCTCCCAGGCGCGGCCGTAGTCTTGCACGTCCATGTGGAAGAAGGTGACTTCGCTGTCCGGGCTTTGCTCTCCCAGCAGGCGGGCCATTCTGAGGGCGTAGCCGCAGCAGACCCGGGAACACCAGAGGCGGCCCAGGGAGGCGTCGCGGGAGCCCACACACTGGATGAAAGCCACCCTATCGGGCAAGGGCTGGTGCGCAAAGGCCTCATGCAGCAACATGGCCTCCAGCTCCAGGGCGCTGATCACCCCCTCCACCCGGCCGTAGCCCAAGCTGCTCTTCTTGGTGGGGTCGAAAGGGGTGTGACCCACGGCGATGATCACCGCCTGGGCCTCGATGGTGAGGCATTCGGACAGTGCTTGACCGTGACCGCCGGGCAAGTCCTCTCCCAGGCCCTGGGGCGAGAGATCCACCTGCCAGCCGTCCCGGCCGGGCCGGGCGGTCAGGGCCAGGGCCTGGGTGTAGACCTTGATCTCAGGGCGCGCGGCCACCTCGGCCAGCAAATCGGCCAGGCGGCAGGCCCCGCAGCGGGCGCAGCCTTCCACCGCCTTGCAGCAGAAATCCCGCGCCCGGCCCCCCAGGCTAGCCTCGGCCTCCACCAGGGTGCTGGCCAGTCCCCGCCGGGCCAGGTCCACCGCCGCAGCCAGGCCGGCCACGCCGCCGCCCAGGATCAATACCGGGGTGCTGTCAAGGGGGGTGCTCAAGGCTGTCAATCACTCCCTGGCGAAATGGCTGGGGCCGCCGCTGCAGGCCCCCGAAAGGTGGCGGCGGCTCACGGTGAGTTGGCTCTAAGACCCCGGTTTTCCCACTTGACAAGGCTCTGGGGTCTGCCTATAGTGCAAATTAGCTAGATTGTAGCTAACATGTAACCATTTTGTCCACACGTTTTTGCCTCCTGAAGCCGCTTTTTGGCCTAAATACCGGGGGCGGCAGGAGTTTTTGGCCGGAGGCCCGCCATGCCTGAGGCAGCACCACCAATCGCCACGGTCAAGCTCATGAAAAAGCTCATGGCCGATCACTTTCTGGGCCTGGACCAAGCGGCCAAGGCCGGCAGCCCCAAGGTGGCCTGGTGTACCTCGGTGGGTCCGGCCGAACTGCTGCACGCCATGGGATTCGACGTCTATTTCCCCGAGAATCACGGAGCCATGCTGGGCGCCACCCGCATGGCAAGCAACACCATCCCCACGGCCAACGCCGCCGGCTACAGCCCGGACATCTGCTCCTACCTCACCGCCGACGTGGGGGCCTTTTTGCAGGGCGTCACCCCCCTGACCAAGGCCTACGGCATCGAGACCGTGCCCAAGCCCGACGTGCTGGTGTTCAACACCAACCAGTGCCGCGACGTACAAGACTGGTTCGAGTGGTACGGCCGGCACTATAAGGTGCCGGTGATCGGGGTGCGCACCCAGCGCGGGGTGGGCGAGGTGGAAGAATCCATGGTGGCCGACGTGGCCAGCCAGATCGAGGCCACGGTGCCCACCCTGGAGGCGGTCAGCGGCAACAAGTTCGACATCGATCGGCTCAGAGAGACCGTGGATCTGTCCAAGCAGTGCACCGTGATGTGGAAGAAAGTCCTGGAATACGGCGCCAAGACGCCGGCGCAGCTCACCTTCTTCGACCACACCATCATCATGGCCCCGGCGGTGGTGCTCCGGGGCAAGCCCGAAGCCATCAGCTTTTATGAGACCCTGTTGGCCGAGTTGATCCAGCGCGACGAGCAGGGACTGGCCGCGGTGCCCGGCGAGTCCTTCCGGCTCTACTGGGACGGCATGCCCGTCTGGGGACGCCTGCGCATGCTGGGCGATCTGATGAACAGCTTGCACACCGCCATCGTGGCCTCCACCTATTGCAATTCCTGGATATTTGACGCCTTCGACGCCGCCGATCCTTTCAGCTCCATGGCCCGGGCCTATCTGGAGCTGTTCATCGTGCGCGACGAGGCCTTCAAGGAGCAGTACATCCTGGACCACGTGAATCTCTACGGCGCCGACGGCATCGTCTTCCATGACGCCAAGACCTGCCCCAACAACTCCAACAACCGCTACGCCATGCCCCAGCGTTTTTTGGAGATGCATGGCATCCCCACCCTGGTGATCAACGGCGACCTGAACGACCTCCGCTGCTTCTCCGACGAACAGGCCAAGACCAACCTGGAGGCGTTCGTGGAGCAGATCGAGGAACTGGCCGCCTGATGGTATTTGGCGGGGTGGATATAGGGGCCAGCGCCACCAAGGCGACCCTGATCGACAAGCCGGGCAATCTGCTGGGCTGGGGCGTGCTGCGCTCGGGGGTGGATTTCGCGGCCAGCGCCGCCAAGGGGCTGGAGCTGGCCCTGGCCGAGGCCGGGGTGAAGCGCCAGGAGGTGGCCCGCATCTTCGCCTGCGGCTATGGCCGGGGCAACGCCGCCTTTGCCGACGACACCCGCACCGAGATCGCCTGCCACGCCGCCGGGGCCTACCACTATTTTCCCGAGGCCCTGACCATCGTGGACATCGGCGGCCAGGACAACAAGATCATCAAGCTGAACCCGGAGGGCGCGCGCAGTTCCTTTAAGATGAACCGCAAGTGCGCCGCCGGCACCGGCGCCTTTTTGGAGGAGATGGCCCTGCGCCTGGATTTGCCCCTTCAGAGCCTGGACGGCCTGGCTGCCGGGGCGACCGAAGAAGCCACCCTGGGCGCCTACTGCACCGTGTTCACCGCCACCGAGGTGCTGGCCAAAATCCGCGAAGGCGTCTCGGTGGAGTCGCTGGTCAAGGGCCTGTTCCGCTCGGTGGTCAAGCGGGTCACCGAGATGGACACCTTCGAGGGCCTGGTGGTGCTCACCGGCGGGGTGGCGGCGCACAACCCCTTTTTGGCCCAGATGCTGGCCAAAGAGATGGACCGGCCGGTGAAGGTGCCGCCCCATCCCCAGTTGACCGGGGCCATTGGAGCGGCCCTGTTGGCGCAAAGGGACTGGCGCAAACTTAAAGACGCTTAACTCTAGACTGAGGCGGGGCCGACCGTCCCGGCCGCAAAGGGGGTTATCTAGACATGGATCGCTGGCAAACCATCGCCGACACCTTGCGGGTAAACGCGGAACTGTTTCCGGACAAGGAAGGCGCGGCCGACCTCTACCGTTCCCTGACCTTCAAAGAGTGGAACATACGCTGCAACAGCCTGGCCAGCGCCCTGGGCGATATGGGCCTGAAAAAGGGCGACCGCATCGCCATGCTGGCTTACAACGCCTTGGAGTGGCTGGAGTTCTACGGGGCCTGCGCCAAGGGAGGCTTCGTGGCGGTGCCCATCATGTTCCGCCTGACCCCCATGGAATACACCTACATCATCAATGATTCCCAGTGCGCCGCCTTCATCGTGGAAAAACCCTTTATCGACGACGTGAACCAGGCCAAGCCCGACTTCCCCACCGTGGGCGCGGACAACTACATCTATATGGGCGAGGGCGATGCCCCGGATGGCTACGTGCACCTGGAGGAGCTTTTCGACAAGGGCTCAGCTGAAGAACCCGAGACCAAGGTGATCGACGAAGACGTGTGGATCATCATGTACACCTCGGGCACCACCGGCCGGCCCAAGGGCGTGGTCAGGACCCACGA
>JANQFN010000130.1 GCA_028277825.1 Desulfarculaceae bacterium | reverse complement strand
GTCCAGGTCGCGCTGCAGGCGGGCGTTGGGCAAACGGTAGCGGGGGATGCCGTAGCGCATCATGCCGCCCGGCTCAGGGAAGGCATCCAACAAAGTGACCGCGTGGCCCTTGCCGGCCAGGTAGTAGGCCGCGGTCAGGCCGGCGGGGCCGGCCCCCACCACCGCCACCTTCTTGCCGCTGGGATCAGCCTTTTTCCTGTGCTGCTTCCAAACCTCGCCGCCCTTGTCCACCGCGGCCCGCTTCAGGGCGCGGATGGCGATGGGATCGCCGAATTGTTTGTAGGCGCACACGTCCTCGCAGGGGGCGAAGCAGGCATCCGCGCATACCACCGGAAGGGGAAGCTGCTCCCTGAGCACCGCCACGGCCTGGTCGAACTTGCCGTCCCGCACCGCGCGGATGTAGCGGGGCACATCCACCCCAGCCGGGCATGCGTCGGTACACCGGGGGACGATGAAGTCCTTCCGAGAGACCCGGTAGGTTGTCATGTTTTTTCCTCCAAGATAAAAACACTGGTTCGTCTGAATGCTGAAATCCATGTAACAAGATGCGTGCCAACGCAAATCAGAAGTGTTCCGCAGGAGATTGGACAAGACATATGTTCTTTTAATCACAAGCAAATAACCAAAAAAGGCAAATGTTTAAGTATCCAAATCAACAAGAAATATTCTCAATAAGGGCAAAAGAATGCGTACGGAAATCAGGACATGTCCGGGTTGCCGGACAAAATTTGCAGAAATTTGGGGATTAGTCTTTGGCCACCGGCGCCAGTAGCCGGTGCTTGCGGCATTTTTCGTAGAGCGTGGAGCGGGACACGCCCAATATCTTGGCTGTTTTCGACATGTTGCCCTTGTTGAGACGCATGGCGCGCTCCAGCACCGCCCTCTCAAAACGGGCCATCTCGTCAGCCAGCAGACTGTCCGAGTTTCCGAACAGGTCTTCGCTGGCGCAACCCATCTGCAGGACCTCGGCGGGCAGTTGCTCCAGGCCGATCACGTTGTCCTCACTGAGACTTACCGCCCGCTCCACAATGTTTTTCAACTCGCGGACATTGCCGGGCCAGTTGTATGAACCCAGCGCCTCCATGGCCTCGGGGCTGATCTGGATATCTCCGTGATCAGAGGCTGACAAAAAGTGTTTGACCAGGAGTTCGATGTCTCCGCCGCGCTTGCTGAGCGGCGGGATATCCACCGACATGGTGCTCAGGCGATAGTAGAGGTCGTCGCGGAATTCGCCGCGGCCCATCATCTCTTTGAGATCCCGGTTGGTGGCTGCCACCAGGCGAAAGTCCACCTTTTGCGGTTTCACCCCGCCCAGTCGCTCCAGCATTTTGGTCTCCAGCACCCGGAGCAGTTTGACTTGGGCCTTGGTGCTCAACTCGCCGATCTCATCCAGGAACAAAGTGCCGGAGTTGGCCAGTTGGATCTTGCCCACCTTGCCCTTCTTGCTGGCCCCGGTGAAGGCTCCGGATTCATAGCCGAACAGCTCGGATTCCAGAAGCTCCCGGGGAATGGCCGCGCAGTTCACGCAGACAAAGGGCGCCGCCGCCCGGGGCGAGGCGCTGTGCACTGCGTGAGCGAACATCTCCTTGCCGGTGCCGGTGGCCCCGGTGATCAGCACTGGAGCGTCGGTCTGGGCGTATTTGTGCGCCACGTCCTTGACCTGGGCCATGTCCTGGCTCTGACTGATGATGGAGCCGAAGCTGTACAGCGGCGAGAGCACCTGGCCCAAGCCGGTCTTGTAGTATTTGACCTCATTTTCCAGGGAACTCAGGCGCGACATCAAATCGGTCATGGCCTTGTAGTCCCGGAAAATGGTCTGCAGGATCACTCCCACCACCTGGCCCTTGATCTTCAAGGGGATGCGGTTGACCAGCATGGGCATATCGGTCTGCAGCGAACAGCGCTGGCCCAGCTCGGAGCGGCCGCTCATGAGCACCTGGGGCATGCGGGTGTTGGGGAAATACTTGTCCAGGTCCTCGCCCACCACTTGTTGGGGGTCAGCCCCCAAAAGCTCGGCATACACCCGGTTCATGAACAGGATGCGGCAGTTGGTGTCGCAGACGATGATGCCCGAATAGACGTTGTCCAGGACCAGGGACAAAAATTCCACCAAACCGCCGATGTCAGCCGGACCCTCGAGGCCGCCGGCGGTCAGAGGCCCGGCGGTCGCCGGCTTGGCGGCCAAGGCGCAATTGTCGTCGTTGATCAGCTTATCGGACATGGGCAAGCTCGTTCCCCGGCCCGGCCGTGCATCCCGGATGAGCAGGGCCACGGCCGGCGCTTGGTGCGGGTTCATCTATTGCGTTGTTTTTTACCTTATCAGCGCCCCCGGGCACATTCAAGCGGCCAGAGAGTCTGGCCCCCGCAAGGGGCCGGACTTGCCACGGGAAAATTTTGTGTCATAATCGCGCGCAAGCGCCGCCGCGGGCGCGGCGGGCCAGACCACCCCAAAGGAGCAGCGTCATGCCGTCTAAAAAACTCAACCCGGAATATGTTGAAGCGGTCAAGCAGGCCTTCCTCCAGGTCCCCTATTTCCAGCTTTTGGGCATGACCATGCAGGACTTTTACGAAGGCGGCTCCGAATTTTTGATACCCGCCCAGCACAAGCACCTGAACCCGCACAACGGGGTGCATGGCGGAGTAATCGCCTCCATCCTGGACGCCACCTGTTACTGGGCGGCTTATTCGCAGATGCCCACTGAGAACGCCATTACCACCGTGGAGATGAAGATCAACTACCTATCGCCGGGGCGGGAGGGCAACAATTTGCGCTCTAAGGGCCAGGTGGTCAAGGCCGGCCGCAGCCTGGGCGTGGCCGAGGCCAAGGTTTTTGAGGAGGAAAGCGGGCGCCTGGTGGGATTCGGCACCGCCACCGTAATGGCCTTGAATAACCCCCTGGGCGGGGTGCTGGCCGATTTGCCGCCTAAGTTTTTGACTGAGTGACAAATCCGGTCCTGTCGACCGGCATCCTCTTCAAATAAAAATGCGCCCGCCGCATAACCGGCGGGCGCTCTATTATTTGGCCTCAATTTCAGTGGGTGGTGACGCCCAGGCCCAACTCGTCCTTGAGCCACTGCTCGATTTCCTCAGTGAGGCCGTACACGCCCTTGTGGCCACCCCAATGCTCCTGGAAGCGTTGGCGCAACTCCGGGGGCAACTGGATCACGGCCAGTTCCTCGGCGCCGGCGGTGTCGCGGCGCACCAAGTGCAGCACCGGACCCTCGTCCCAGGAATAGACCACGAAGTAATAGGACACATCCTCGGGCGAACGCACCATGCGTCCCAAATGGTCCCAGCCGTTGCCCCACTCCAGATACAGCGATACCGCCTTTTCCGGGGTCATCTCCCAGTCGATCTCGTTGACCAGTTCCCTATCGCTACGAATATCTTCCAGTGCCAGCATTTCCCTGCTCCCCTAAAAGGCAACTTCACGGCTCAAATAGTAATAGTTCTCATTAATATTCTAAGCAGGAATACCTAAGAAGCAAGCAGTATTTGCAATGGCGATATTGGTTTTTAATTATAGGGGCTTAAAGCGCCGGACCAGGCAAAACAGACCTGCGATCACTTTAGAGAGGTGTTTTATTGCCGGACGTTGGCAAACAAATACACCCCCACCAGACCGAACAGCACGTTGGGCAGCCACACCGCGAATATTGGGGGCAGCACCCCGGAGTAGCCGAAGATGGAACGGCTATAGCCAAAAGCCACCCAATACAAAAGGGCCAGGCCCAGGCCGATGACCACCGCCGGGGCCAAAAACCGGCCCTTTTCCTTGAACAGGGCCAGGGGGATGCCGATCAGGGCCATGATCAGGCAGACAAAGGGGAAGGCCAGCTTGGCCTGTAAATCCACCCTCTGTTTGAGGGGGTCGAAACCCTTGGCTTGGACCTTGCTCACATAGCGGGCCAACTCGCCCAGGCTCATTTCCTCGGAGGGCTTGCTCAGGCGGGTGAAGTCCTGGGGCCGCTCGGGCAGCTTCAGGGTCAATTCATCGAACACCTGGGTGGTATAGCCGCCGCCAGGCAGCCGCTGCTGTAACATACCGTCAAAGAACACCCAGCGCCCGTTCACGTAACGGCCGCGCTTGGCGTCCAGGCGCTGGCTCAGATTGAAGTCGTTGCTGAAGCGGTAGTAGGTCACATCCGATAGGGACTGGCTCTCGGGCTGGTAGAAGCCCACCTGATAAATGGAGTTCTGGCCTTTGTACCAAAACTTCTCTTTCTGGAACAGCTTGCCCGGCTGCTTTTCCACGCGCACGTTCCAGATGTAGTTAGTGCGTGACTTGGTCTGGGGCAGGACGATCTCGTTTACCATGGCCACGCCCAAGGCCAGCACCACCGAGACCATGATGATGGGCAGGGAAAAACGGAACATGCTCACGCCCGAGGATTTGACCGCCACCACCTCGTTCTTTTTGGCCATCAGGCCCAGGGAAAGCACCGAGGCCATGAGCACCGCCATGGGCACCATCAGGGTGGTCACCTCCGGCACCTGCAGGAGGAAGTAGCTGAGCATGGTGGAGCCGGGCACCTCGGCCTCCAGGAAGTTGTCCACCTTTTCGATGAAGTCGAACAAGGTGAAGATGGCCACGAAGCCCACCACCAAAAAGCCGAACAGCTTCAAAAACTCCCGCGCCACGTACAGGGCCAAAATTCTCATAAGTCTAGGCCCCCGCCGCCGCGCCCGGGCGCCAGGAGCGCAAACGGGCGATGAGACGGGGCAGCGCCTCCAGTTTGTCCAGCACCGGGGTGGGCGCCTCGCGCATTTCCCGGAGGAACATGATCACCGCCAGGGCGGCGAAGACCAGGTTGGGCACCCACATGCCCACCAGGGGCGGGTAGAAGCCGCTTTCGCCAAAAGACCAGGCCGCCGAGAGCAACAGATAATATGCCAGAAACACCACCAGGGCCACGGCCACCCCCCAGGAACGGCCGCTCTTGGAGTGGATGCCCAAGGGCAGGCCGATCAGGGCCATCACCAGGCAGGCGAAGGGCAAGGAGAACTTTTTTTGCAGCTCCATGTCCACCAAATAGTACTTCTTGCTGTCCGGCGGCAGCTTGCCCAACTCGGCGATCAACTCGCCGATGTACATCTCCTTTTCGTGCTTGCTCTCCCTTTGCTTGGCCACAAAGGCGCCCGCGTCCATGGTCACGTCATAGGTGTCAAAGCCCGCGGTCTGGGCGGTTTTGCGGTCCTGACCCACGGCGTGGATGGAGCCGTCGTAGAGGCGCAGGGTGATTTTGCCGCTCTTGCCCGGGAAAAACTTGCCCCGCTTGGCCACGATGGTGTTTTGTTTTTCCTGGTCCCGCTGGTCGGCGATGAACACGTCCTTGAGCACCCCGTCGCCGGGCAGTTTATTGATATAGATCACCAGGCCAGGAAAGGTGTCGATGAAGGCCTGTTCCTTGAGCGCCAGATCGGCCTGTGTCTGGGCCACCTTGTAGATCAGGTTCTCGAAGTTGTTGTTGCCCCAGGGCAGCGCCCAATAAGCCAGGGCGCTGGAGGCCATCCAGGAGAACAGGGCCAAGGCGGCCACCGGCGGCAGCAGCCGCACCAGGCTGACCCCGGCGGCCTTGATGGCCACGATTTCGTTGTCCGAGGAAAGCCGCAAGAAGGCGATCAGCACCGCCAAGAGAGTGGCCATGGGGATGGTGAACACCAGGAAATAGGGCATGGTGTACAATAGCAGGCGGCCCACCACCGACAGCCCCACCCCCCGGGTCACCACCAAGTCGGTGAGCTCCATGATCTTGGCCATCAGGAGCACGAAGGTGAACACGCCCAGGCTGACGAAGTAGGGGGTGAGCATCTCCAAAAAGAGATAACGGTGGATTATCCTTGCGGAGAACATGCTTGGGAGTCTAATTGGTGGTTGGGGATTTGTAAAGGAGGACCGGCCATGAACCTGCGCCGCCAACTGGAGGAGCGCGAAGACCAACTGCTCAGCCCACACGCCGCCCGCTCAGCCCAAAGCCAGGGCCGGCCTCGTTCGGAGGAGGAATGCAGCCTGCGCCCGGCCTTTCAGCACGACCGCGACCGCATTCTCTATTGCAAGGCCTTCAGGCGCCTGAAGCACAAGACCCAGGTCTTTCTGGCCCCCACCGGCGACCACTACCGCACCCGCCTCACCCACACCCTGGAGGTGGCCCAGATCGCCCGCACCATGGCCCGGGCCCTGAGGCTCAACGAGGACCTCACCGAGGCTATCGCTCTGGGCCACGACCTGGGGCACACTCCGTTTGGCCACGCCGGCGAGGCCGAACTTAACAATCTTTTGCCCGGCGGCTTCCGGCACCACGAGCAGAGCCTCAGGGTGGTGGACAAGCTGGAAAAGGAAGGCCAGGGCCTGAACCTGACTTTTGAGGTGCGGCAAGGCATCGCCGGTCACGCCAAGGGCCGGGGGCCCTTTTTGGCCAAGAGCGGCCAGGACTCCAACCTCACCCTGGAGGGGCAGTTGGTGCGGGTGGCCGACGTGATCGCCTACATCGCCCACGATACCGAGGACGCCGTCCGGGGCGGGGTGATTCAGCGTTCCGAGCTGCCCGCCGGTGTGGTGGAGGCGCTGGGGCCCCGCCTGAGCCGCCAGATCGACACCATGGTGCGCGACCTGATCACCCAGACCCTTCAGGCCGGCGGCGCCGAGTTGGTCATGCGGCCCGAGGTGGCCGAAGCCATGGACACGCTGAGGGACTTTCTCTACGACAAGGTTTACGAGAACATGGAAGTGCACGAGGACTTTATCAAGGCCTCCAAGATGGTGCGCGAGATATACGAGAAGCTAAACGACCCTGAACAGGATCAGTTATTCGAAGAGTATCGCGGCCAGATGCCGCCCGAGGACGCGGCCCAGCGGCAGCGGGCGGTGGCCGACTATATCGCGGGCATGACCGACCGCTACGCCATTCAGATGTACGAGGATATATTCCTGCCGAGGCCCTGGGGGAGGATTTAACCATCAGTCTGGCAATTACTTAATGTCTTCTATCTTTGGCCATTCCCTGATCGGTGCAACGCTGTATGCCGGCGGCAAGAAAGCCGGGGCCAAGGTGTCGGTATTCTGGCTGGCCATTGTCATATTCTTGGCCGTGGCCCCTGACCTGGACTACCTATTTTATTGGATCACCTCGTCAAAGTCCGACTTCAGGGTTACCCATTCCCTGATGTTCTGCCTAGGGTTGGGAATGGGTATCTGGCTGCTCAGGTTTTGTTCACCGAGCCTGCGTGCCTCTGCCCCGCCTGCATGGGTCATCGTCGCCGCCTGTTTAACTCACCCCCTCATGGACCTTTTGGTAGCGGTAAAGCCCAATCCCTGGTTGTGGCCCTTTAGCGACCGGGTTTACGCACTCAGCTTCGGAGTCTTGCCCAGCGCGGGACAGCTTTCCCTGCCAAACTATTACTTGTGGCGCAACTTGCTTTTAGAATTTGGGGCGCTGATGCCAGTGAGTATCCTTATCTACGCCACCGCGCGAAAACGGCTGCGCGACATCCCGGCGTGGGGCTGGGCGCTATTGGTCGCCAGCATTATAGGTTTTGGCGTGTTGGGTTTTATGCTAGAGCGATGAGCCTCCGTTATCTGGCCGGCGTGTCCCTCGCGTTCGCTTAGATAGGAGTAAGAATGGGTCATAAAAAGAAAAAAAGAAATTTCTGCAAAGAAGATGGCTTTACATCGGAGGATCTGTTGATTGATGCACATGGCCATTTAGCATCAGCTCACGTTCTATTTACATATAGCCCGAGTTGCTACTTCTCAGGGGGTTATTTGGCCCACCTCGGGATCGAACTAATATTCAAAGCGTATTTATTGCATTTAAGCGGCTCTTTTCAAGACGATCACGACTTAGAAGCACTGAAAACAAAAATTGAAGAAGCTGGCGGCAATTGAAATTTACCGGAAAAACATCTCCAAACCCTTTACACAACAAATCGATTTTATTTTATGCGTTACTACGATCCCAAAAATCCAATTGAGATTGGTAGCGAAGATTGGGAGGCTATCCGGTGGCTCATTACGGCCTTGATCAACAACCTTCCCGATGAACTTATGAGGGACTTCAAAGAATATAAAACGGTGACCCTTCCCTTACCCAACTCTTAAACAAGATACCGACTCGCACCTTTGTAGACAGGTATTCATCACTCCCCCAGCAGCTCCAGCAAGGTGGCAGCCGCGATCTGCTCCCGTTCGCCGCTGGTGAGCGGCAAATCCTCGAACCAGGCGCGAAAGGCCACTGGATCTCGCCAGGGCGCGTCGCTGCCGTAGATGACGCGATCCGGGCCTTTGTCGCGGATGATCTTCACCAAATCGTCGGGCTGGACCAGGCCGTTGAGATAGGCCAGGTCAAAAAAGACGTTGTCCAGTTCCATCAGCGGGCCCAGCCGGTCCCAGCCGTAGAGGCTGCCGCCGTGGGCGGCGATGAAACTGATTTGGGGGTAGCTATGTGCCAGCCTGGCCACCTGGCGGGGACGCACGCCGGAAAAGCCCATGAGTTCCAGCACCGGCGCCATGTGCGGCTTGGCCCGGAGCAGGCCCTCGGGGTGGATGGTGTCCAACAATACCGGCAGGCCGCGGTGCTTCACCTGGCCCAATAGCTCCGCCACTTCGGGGTCTTCCAGGGAGAAGCGCTGCAAAAAGGGATGCAGTTTGACGCCCTTGAGCCCCAACTCCAGCACCTGGGCCAAATCCGCGGCCACCTCGCCCTTGGGGTGCAGGGCGGCAAAGGCAATGATGGCGGGCAACTCTTCGGCGGCACGGGCGGCCCAACGGTTGAGTTGGGGCACCCGTTCGGGCCGGCCCGAGACCGGCAGCAGCACGAAGTGCTCCACCCCGGCTTGGGTCATGGAGTTTGCCACCGCCTCCAGGCTGCCTTGGCCCGTGAGGCGCCACTTGTGGGGGTCGTCGTCCTCCAACTGCGAATCCAGCAAGGGCATGCGCTGGGCCAAGACCTCCAGGTCCTCGGGCAGAAAGGCGTGGGCGTGTCCGTCGATGAGCAACCTGGGCTCCTTGGCAAAGGTGGGTTCAATCCTGCATAGGCCATGAAGCCGCCTCAGTCAAGCTTCCCTGGCGAGCCGGTTTACAGGTGCCCGTAACTGTGGTAAAAACCCGAAAGTTCGCGCCGCGCGGGAGCGCAGCACTTTTGTTACTCTTTAAGGCCTCTTAGGCCGCAAAGCGCACCAGGCAGGCTGGGCCCACACCCATGAGCAACTCTCCGGAACGATACGACCCCGCTGCGGTGGAATCCCGCTGGCAACAACGCTGGGAAGATGACCGGGTTTTCGAGGTCAGCGAGGACCCGGACAGGGAAAAATATTATCTCCTGGAGATGTTCCCCTACCCCAGCGGCCGCATCCACATGGGACACGTGCGCAATTATTCCATCGGCGACGTGGCCGCGCGCATCAAGCGCATGTCCGGCTTCAACGTGCTGCACCCCATGGGCTGGGATGCATTCGGCATGCCTGCGGAAAACGCGGCCATCGCCAACAACACCCATCCCGCCAAATGGACCTACGAAAACATCGACTACATGACCCAGCAGCTCAAGCAGTTGGGTTTTTCCTACGACTGGACCCGGGAGTTCGCCACCTGCGACCCCAGCTACTACCGCTGGGAGCAACTGGTTTTTTTGCAGATGTGGGAAAAGGGCCTGGTCTACCGCAAGCGCTCCCTGGTCAACTGGTGCGAGGACTGCCAGACGGTGCTGGCCAACGAGCAGGTGGTCAACGGCCTGTGCTGGCGCTGCAACAACGAGCCCGAGCAGAAGCGGCTGGACGGCTATTTCTTCAAGATCACCGACTATGCCGAGGAACTGCTGGAGTGGATCGACAAGCTGGATGGCTGGCCCGAGCGGGTCCTGACCATGCAGCGCAACTGGATCGGCAAGTCTTACGGGGCCGAAATCCACTTCCCCATCCTGGAGCGGGGCGGGGTGATCAAGGTCTTCACCACCCGGGCCGACACCCTCTTCGGCGCCAGCTTCATGAGCCTGGCCCCGGAGCATCCCCTGGCCCTGGAGCTTTCCCAGGGCAGCGAGCAGGAGCAGCCGGTCAAGGATTTTATCGACCGGGTGCGCCGCCAGAGCCTGGCCGACCGGGCTGATGAGAAGCTCAAAGAGGGCGTGTTCACCGGGGCCTATTGCGAAAACCCCATGACCGGCCTGAAGATGCCGGTGTACGTGGCCAACTTCGTGCTCATGGACTATGGCACCGGCGCGGTGATGGCCGTGCCCACCCACGACCAGCGCGACTTCGAGTTCGCCACCGAGTACGGCCTGCCCCTGTTGGAGGTCATCGTGGGCCCCGAGGGGCCGGTGGGCGCTGAAAACATGCCCGAGGCCTTTGTGGACTACGGCACCCTGGTCAACTCCGGCAAATACGACGGCATGGACAGCAAAGAGGGCATGCGGGCCATTGCCGCCGAGCTGGAAGAGCGCGGCCTGGGCTCGGAGACGGTGAACTACCGCCTGCGGGACTGGGGCATCTCCCGCCAGCGCTACTGGGGCGCGCCCATTCCCATGGTGCATTGCGACCAATGCGGCCTGGTGCCGGTCAAGGAATCGGACCTGCCGGTAGAGCTGCCCCTGGACGCGACCCTGCCCGAGACCGGAGGCTCCCCCCTGCCCGGCCTGGATGAATGGGTGAATACGTCTTGTCCTTCCTGCGGCGAGGGCGCCAAGCGCGAGACCGATACCATGGACACCTTTGTGGAGTCCTCCTGGTATTTCGACCGTTACGCCTGCCCGGACTACGACCAGGGCCCCCTGGACCCGGAGCGCACCGACTACTGGATGGCGGTGGACCAGTACATCGGCGGCATCGAGCACGCGGTGCTGCACCTGTTGTACTCGCGCTTCTACACCAAGGTTCTGCGGGACCTGGGCCAGCTCAAGGTTGACGAACCCTTCATCAACATGCTCACCCAGGGCATGGTGATCAAGGACGGGGCCAAGATGAGCAAGTCCAAGGGCAACGTGGTGGACCCCAACGATATGGTTGAGCGCTACGGGGCCGACACCGTGCGCCTGTTCATGCTGTTCGCCGCCCCGCCCGAAAAAGACCTGGAATGGTCCGACCAGGGCGTGGAAGGGGCCAGCCGCTTTTTGCAGCGGCTCTGGCGCCTGGGCCTGGCGGTCGCGGATGAGGCCCAGGGCGTCGAAGCCTACGCCGGCGGCGCCCAGCTGGCCGGCCCCCTGGCCCAGCTGCACGCCAAGACCCACGACACCATCAAGCGGGTCACCGCCGACGCGGTGAACGCCATGCAATACAACACCGCCATCGCCCGGGTGATGGAACTGGTCAACGCCATCAGCCTGGCCCAACAGGATGAAAGCCTGGCCGGCGATAAAAACCGCGAGGCGGTGCTTAGGGAGGCGGTGGAGGCGGCGGTGATCTTGATCAGCCCCATGGCCCCCCACATCGCCGACGAGTTGTGGCGGCGCCTGGGCCACGGGAACTACCTAATCGACCAGCCCTGGCCGGCTTATGACGAGTCCGCCCTGGTCAAGGACGAGAAGCTGGTGGTGGTGCAAGTGGGCGGCAAAGTGCGGTCCAAACTGACCATGGCGGCCGACGCCGATGACGCGGCTCTGGAGGCCGCGGCCCTGTCCGATGAAAAAGTGCAAAAATTCATCGACGGCAAGGCAATAAAAAAGGTTATAGTTGTCCAGGGTAAGCTGGTGAATATAGTTGTGTGACAAGGGAGGCGCGCTGGTGAAGAAACTTTGGTTTGTGGGTGTGCTGATTCTGGCCCTGGCCGTGGCGGCCTGCGGCTATCAGTTCAGGGGCAAGCAGAACAACCTGCCCAGCGATGTGCGATCCATTGCGGTGCCGGTGTTCAAAAACGACACCAACGAGATCCGCATAGAGCAGATCTTCACCGACGCGGTGATCTTCCAGTTCACCCGCAGCCAGATGCTGCGGGTGGTTTCAGCGGGCCAGGCCGACTCGGTGCTGCGGGGAACCGTCAAGCGGGTGGATATCCAGGACGTGGCCCTGACCGCGGACCAAACCAGCCGGCAGCGCCGCATAACCATCTACGTCTCGGCCAGGCTGACCCGGACCCGCGACGGCGAGGTGTTGTGGCAGGATAAGAACCTGTGGCAGAACCGCACCTATGACGTGGGCGGCACCCCCCAAGCCACCGAAGCCAACAAACGGCAGGCCATCACCTTGTTGGCCCGGGAACTGGCCCAGACGCTGCACGACCGCGTCTTCGAGAACTTCTAGCCCGGGGGCGGTCTAACAGCCCATGACGGCGCCTGATCAGCAGCCAGCCGCGGGTGAGGGCGCGCTGCCTTGGCCCGAGGTGGCCGCCGGCGAGGCGGGCCCGCTCTACGGCGTATTCGGCGAGGAGGACTTCCTGGTCAACCAGGCCCTGGAGGGCTTTATGGCCAGTCCCTCCTTTGCCGAAAACCCTTCCTTGAACATCGAACGCTTTCTGGCCGCCGAAGCCGGCCCGGCGCGGGTGCTGGAGAGCGCTCTCACCCTGCCCTTTCTGGGCAGCCGGCGGCTGTTGATCGTCAGCGAGACCCACCTCTACAAGGCCGACCAAACCGCCGAGTTTTTGCCCTATTTGGAAGACCCAACCCCCAGCACCTGTCTGCTGTTCGCTGGGGCCAAGCTGGACGCGCGCACCAAGTTCGCCAAGGCCCTGAAAAAGGCGGGCAAGGTGCATGTCTATAAAAAGATGTACGCCCGGCAGGTGATACCCTGGCTGAACCAGCGCGCCGCCGCCCGGGGCAAAAGCCTGTCGCCGGATGCGGCCCGCTATCTGGCCGAGCTGGCCGGTTTGGGGCTGGGCGCCCTGGACTCGGAGCTGGAAAAGCTCTCCTTGTACGTGGGCGAGGCCCGGCGTATCGAACTGAATCAGGTCAAGGAGCTCATGGGCGGTTCGCGGCTGTATTCCATCTTCGACTTCACCGACGCGGTGGCCAGCCGCCGCCTGGACCGGGCCCTGACCTCCTATCATCAACTGGATTCCCTGGGTGAGCCGGCGGTGAGGGTCCTGGCCATGCTCAGCCGTCTGTTTAGGCAGCTTTTGGAGGTGCGGCGGGTGTTGGACTCCGGCGGCGGCCAGCGTCAGGTGCAGCAGAGCTTACGCACCCCGCCCCAGGCCACCGCCACCCTGGTGGCGCGGGCCGAGCAGGAGAGTGCGGCCAGCTTGGCCGCGCCGCTGGAGCGCATCCTGGCCACGGACCTGGCCTTAAAATCCTCGCCCGGCGCGGACCGGGTGATCATGGAACGCCTGGTTATAAGCTTGTGCGCCTGAGCCGCTTGCGCAGCTCAGGCGAAAAGATGCGGACTGATCGCTGATTAAGCGCTCAGGGAGTGGACCTGGCGGGCCAGACGGGAGATCTTGCGGGAGGCGTTTTTCTTGTGCAGCACGCCCTTGCCGGCCGCCTGATCGATCACGGGCACGGCCTGGGCCAGGGCGGACTGGGCGGCCTCGGAATCGCCGGCCTCTATGGCCTGGCGCACCGACTTGATCACCGAGCGCACCCGGGTGCGGTAAGCCTTGTTGCGCAGGCGGCGCTTTTCATTCTGTCGGGCCCTTTTTAGGGCGGAAGCATGGTTGGCCAATGTCGGCTCCTCACGAGTGATTTGAGCGGGGCTTAGCGCCCCTTTTGGCTTTGCTTTAACAGACCACAACATTTAACGGGCAACGCCGCGACTGTCAAGGGTTTTTCATGAATCAAAACAGCGAACAGCACAAGGTCACGCGCGCAGCCGGGGTGGTGGGCCTGGCCACCCTGGCCAGCCGGGTGGGCGGCTTTGTGCGCGACGTGGTCATCGCCTATTTGTTCGGCGCCGGACCGGCGGCGGACGCCTTTTTCGTGGCCTTCCGCATCCCCAATCTCCTGCGCCGCCTGTTCGCCGAAGGAACCCTGACCATCGCCTTTATCCCGGTGTTTACCGAGGTGCTCAAAAAAAAGGGCCGCGAAGAGGCCTTTTTGCTGGCCCGCTCCATCTACTCGCTACTGGCCCTCATCCTGCTCTTGGTGAGCGTGTTGGGGGTGTACTTCGCCCCCCAGGTAGTGCGGATTATCGCGCCCGGTTTCGCCCCTGCCGGCGAGACCTATGCCCTGGCCGTACAACTGACCCGCTGGTGTTTGCCCTACATCTTCTTCATCAGCCTGGTGGCCCTGTCCGGCGGGGTGCTCAATTCCCTGGGCCACTTCTTCGCCCCGGCCGCGGCCCCGGCCCTGTTGAACCTGTGCATCATCACTGCGGCCCTGACGCTCTCGCCCCTGTTGGATCCGCCGGTGATGAGCCTGGCCCTGGGGGTACTCATCGGCGGCGCGGCGCAGTTGGCCATGCAGACGCCCTACCTGGTAACTCGGGGCGTGAGCCTCAAGCCGGCCTGGGACATCCAGAACCCGGCCCTGAAGCGCATCGCCAAGCTGTTGGTGCCGGCCATCTTCGGGGCGGCGGTGTATCAGGTGGCGGTCTTGATGGACACCATCCTGGCCTCTTTCCTGCCCAGCGGCACGGTCAGCTACCTCTACTACGCCGACCGCCTGATCCAGTTCCCCCTGGGCATCTTCGCCATCGCCGTAAGCACCGCTATCCTGCCCAGCCTGTCGCGCCAGGCGGCGGACGCTGACCAAGACGCCCTGGTGGATACCATGGGTTACGGCCTACGCCTCATCCTGTTCATCAACGTGCCCGCCATGGTGGGATTGATGGTCCTGGCCCAGCCTTTGGTCGTCTTGCTATTCATGCGCGGCGAATTCACTCTGGCCACGGCAAGCGAGACCGCTGGCGCGGTTATGGGCCTGGCCGCCGGGCTCTGGGCCATCTCCGGGGTGCGGGCGGTGGTGCAGGCCTTTTACGCCATGAAGGACATCAAGACCCCGGTCTTGGTGGCCGCCTTTTGCCTGCTAATCAAGCTGGCCGTGTCCCTGGCCCTGATGGGGCCCTTCAAGCAGACCGGCCTGGCCCTGGCCACCTCAACGGCGGGCATCGCCAACCTGGCCCTGTTGACCTGGCTCCTGCGCAGGAAACTGGGCCCCCTGGGCGGCCGCAAACTTTTGCGCTCGGGCCTGGGCACCTGCTGCGCCTCCCTGATCATGGGCTGCCTGGTGGCCCTGGTGGCCTACGGCCCGGACTGGGGCTCGCCCCTGGGCGCCATGAGCCGCTGGGCGCGGCCCGCCGCGGCGCTCATCACCGGCGGGGTGGTTTACTTCCTGGCCGCCTGGTTGCTCAGGTTGCCCGAATTGGGCGAGTTGAAAGAAGTGATGGTCAGACGGCGTGGGTAGCCTGGATGGTTTCGGGCGAATCAAAAAAGAAAATAAAATGAGTGGTTAATGAAGAGGAAGGGCTACTCTTGCCCAAATGCAGTTGGCACTACCGGCTCGATACCTGCTAAAGGGGACCATGATTTTTTGTTGTCAGGGACCCGGCCACGTCATGGGTCTGCGTTAACGGTGCCGGCATAGAAAAATGTCTTGGGTGGCCCCGACAACTCGTTGTCGGGGTCGCGAAGCGACGAGAGGTTCAGCCAATGCGCCGCGCTCAGCAGGAAAGTGCGCAAGGGTAAAATCTGCTGCCTAAAAAAACGGGCGGGGATAAACCCCGCCCCTACACCAAGAATCTTTTCATCCAGCCGGGCCGGCCCGCTAAGGTGACAAGCGTCTGGTTGATACCGGCCTGGTCAGGCTCTTATACTTACCCAACCTCTTTTCTCGCTTCTTGCTTACCGGCCCGCCGCCCTAGTGCTCCTCGCCGCTGGTCAGGTGCCCCAACAGCTTGCCCTCGGAATTGACCACGTAGATGGCAAAGCCATGGGTCTGACCCTGCTTGATGATGTCCATCTTGTGGATCGCCTCCACAGTGCGCTCGACACCCTCCACCACCTGCAGACGGCCCAGCAGGGCCTCGCACTGGTCCCTCATCTCGGTCACTGGGATGAATTGGTCCCCCTCCTCGGTGCTCAGGCCGAAAAAGTGCTCCTCGTGACCGCTGCGCTCCACGATCACCCAGACGTAATTACTGCGGTCCACCTTGGCTTCCATATCGGCCTCCTGGTTATTGACATGAACGTTCTATTACCCAAGCTAGGTTTTCCGCCGCCCGCCGTCAAGGCGGAGCTTGTGTTTCTGAGGGGCGGGATGCCATATTTGTCCCATGTGCACCTGCCACGAATTCAGAGAACCCTTTCGCCCGGCCAGCCGGGCCAGCGCCCAAAAGCGCTACGCCCTGCTACGCACCGCCTGTCCTGTAGCCGCACCCACCCATTCCCAGGGAGCCATGGCGGCTGGTCAGCGAAACGACTCCGGGAAAAATACGCGCGAGGAGATTTCCGGCGAAGCCTTCCTTGCGCCCGCCGCCGGCGCGGGATAGAGTGGGCCCTCCACTGTAGGAGGAACACCCATGGGATTGATCAAAGGCCGGGCCAGCATCAGCCGCTACCAGGCGGCCGGCGAACCGCCCGCCGACTTCTGGGACTTCATCGACCGCCGCGTCAAGGCCAACGCTTTTAAGGACATCGAGCAAAGCACCGCCGAGATCGCGGTGGGCTGGACCTCGGTCACGGACTTCATGGACACCCAGTTCGCCTTTGCCCCCTACTCCCTGAATCCCTACGTGGTGCTGGGGATGCGAGTGGACCAGCGCAAGGTGGCCGCCAGCCTGGTCAACAAATACCACCGCCTGGAGATGGACAAGGCCCTAGGCTATTTGGAAGAGGGCCGCAAACTGGGCCGGGTGCGCCGCGAGGAGCTCAAGGACAAGGTACGCCTGGAGCTCTTGGCCCGCATCCCGCCGGCCTCCAAGCTCTACGAGGTGATTTGGGACACCTCCCGCGGCGAGTTGTGGCTGGGCGCGGGCACCCGCAAGGTGATGGATCTGTTCGAAGAGTTGTTCATCGCCAGCTTCGGCCTGGAGCTGATTCCGCGCATCCCCTTCTTGCTGGCCCGGGACCTGGTAGGCGACAGCGCCCTGGCCGCCCGCCTGGAGGAGGCCCGCCCCTGGGGCCCCCTGGGCCAGGAGGCCTGAGCCATGGATGTTCTTGCTTTACTCAACCAAAAGGTGTTCCTGGGCCAGGAGTTTCTGACCTGGCTGTGGTATTTCAGCGAAAGCGAGGGGGGCCTGGAGCTGAAAGAGTTGGGTTTCGTAGAACTGGCCCTGGGCGAGCGCCTGGTCCTGGGCCCGGCCATGGGTGCCGAAGGCGCACGCATCACGGTCAGCGGCCGCGAGGCCTCCCTGGCCGAGGCGCGGGAGGGCCTCAGGCGCGGCAAGCTGGTGGAGAGCCTGCGCCTGGGCCTGGAGATCCACGGCGAGGAGTATTGGCTCACCCTGGGTGCGGCCGAGTTGAACCTCAACGGACTGGCCCTGCCCCCGGCGGCCCCGCAAGAGGCTGGTCAGGAGGGCCCCGAGGGGCTTATATTGGAAAGGGTGGCCCTGATCGAAAACGTCTTCAAGGCGTTGGAGGGGCTGTTGGCTCATTTCCTGGTCCTGCGCCTGGACCCGGCGGCGCAAAAGGAGTTGCGCGGGGCCATGGCCGCCTGGGCCCAGGAGCCGAACTTGAACTAGGGGGAGGTTACCGGACGTGCTGCGCTTGGTGGGAATAGTGCTGCTTTCCCTGGTGCTCTCCCTGGCCGTGGTATTGGGCGTGTCCTACAGCACCAGCGGCGGCATGAGCCAGGTGGAGGTCAATGCCCGCTGGGTGGTGATCCTGGCCAAGGACGCCCCGGCCGCCCAGGCGGCCAGCGCTGTGTTCGGCAACAACCCGCCCCAGTGGGTTCAGTATGCGGCGGTGCTCTGGGAGCGCGCCGACGTGCTGCTCTGGTGGTGGCTGCCCCTTTTGTTTATTATCGTGATGTATCTGTTTTCAGCCATGGGCCGCCGGCGCCGGCGGGGGGGACTGCGCTAGCCGCTGGCAGCGGCCAGGGCCTCGGCGGCCCGCGCCAGGCAATAGGCCACCAGTTCCGGGGCCTCGCCCTCTAAATCAAAGCAATAACCGGTCTCTTGAAACAGCCCTTGGGGCACCGCGTTGCCCAGTTCCTCAGGGTCGCTGATCTCGTCTTCGTAAAAACACACCGACAAGAACATCTCATCCCCGCCCAGGGGCACCACGTCCACCAGGGCGAACAGGGGGCGCTCCCGGGCGGCGGGTTTTGCGGCCAAATCCCAGCGCAGGCTGTAGGACACCCCGGGCCGGGCAACGAAGCTCTCGCTCACTCCGGACAGAGCCAGCACGCCGTCCCGGTAAACGGTCAGGCTCTTTTTCAGGCCGGCCTGGGCTGCGGGCCATTCATCTAAGAATTTCTGCAGCGCCTCGGCGTCGGTTTTTTGGGGCATGTAGCTCACTCCTCAAGGCCCGTTGGTGCTTGGGCCGCACCATGACATAGCACAACAAAGCGGGGCTTGAAAGCCCCGCATTTTGCACCAGAGCGGTAGCACCTTATTGGCCGGCCTCTTGCTCCAGCTCGGTGAGGATCACGTTTTTGCGCCGGAGTTGGGTTAGGGCGCTGCCGCAACGGCGCAGGCGCTTGAGACCCCGGCCGATGAGATAGGCGCCCAGGCCCAGCAACAAAAGGCAGACAGCATGCACCAGCACCAGGATCCAGACGTTCTGGTCAGCATGGTAATAGCGGCTGGTGACGATGAGAAAGGTCTCCAGGCTTAGGGGCACGGCCAGCACGGCCAGGCCGGTCCTGAGCGTGGCCAGTTGGGTGCGCTTTTCAGCCAGGAGAAACTGGGCCTCATTGAAGATCAAGGGCCCTTGATTTTTTGCATTGTCAGCCATGGCCAATCCGTAATCAACCCTTTTGGGGCCTCAGATTAGCACACCTGACCGGATTGTTGGGAAGGGTTATGCCTATTGACAATCGCGTTTATAGATATCATCCAGATCAGCGCTGACTTGATCCAGGCTTTTGACAAAAGCCGGCTTGTCCATGTTGTTAAAGGAATCCACCAGGTCATTGACCGAATCGGACAGCTTGCGGTTGTCTTCGGCGGCGGCAATCACCTTCAGCGCGTCCACCAACTCGCCCAGGGCCTTGTCAATCTCATCGCCTCCTGGATGCGTTCGGTCTTGTCCACCGCCTCGGCCACCTGATCCACGGCATTGGCGATATCGGTCAGGTCCTAGCAGGAGATTGGATTTTCAGCGGCCAAGACCAGGCTGAAACCGGCTAATAACAATAAGATGCTCAAAACGGCGGCAAGGCTTTTCATGCTGCTGCTCCTTGCTGATTGAGGGCACCTATTTAGGTTAGCACGCTCTCCGGCCTT
>JANQFN010000112.1 GCA_028277825.1 Desulfarculaceae bacterium | reverse complement strand
TGAGCTCGGCATGAATCCGCGGGCTGCCATAGACACCACGGCTTTCACGATGGATAGCCTTGATCTCCAATAGCAGGCGGCGGTCCTCGCGCACGTGCCAACCTCGGTTCAGCTCAGATTTTCGCTTTTCGAAAAGGTCTGCCAAGTCCTCGGTTCAGGTTTCCAGATTCATTAAGCTATTGTTTACATCCCTGCAAATACCGCTGCGATGCCCTGGCCGCCGCCTCCGCAGATGGTTTCCAAGCCCCAAGCGGCCCCGCTCCTGTTCATCTGGTGCAACAAAGTGGCCAAGCGCATCAGTCCGGTGGCCCCGATGGGGTGGCCCAATGAGATGCCTGAACCATTGACATTGATCTTGCGGTCATAATCCGCCGGGTCGATGCCTATGAGTTTGGCGTCCGCCAGAAGCTGCACCGCAAAGGCCTCTTGTATTTCGAAGAGGTCCACATCGTGCACGCTGAGTCCGGCCTTGGTCAGGGCCAACTCCACCGCGGTCCCCACCGCCGGATAGGTGAGGGTGGGATCGCAGGCCGCGTTGGCTCCGGACACGAAGCGGGCCAAAACCGGCGCGCCCAACTCCTCGGCCTTGTCCGCGGTCATCATGACCACCGCCGCGGCGCCGTCGTTCTCCGAGGATGAATTGCCCGCGGTGCAGATCCCGTCCTCATACACGGTGCGCAGCTTGGCCAGCTTTTCATAGGACACGTCGGCCCTGGGGGTTTCGTCCCGTTCAAGCAGCTCGGTTTCACCCTTTTTATTTTTAAGGGTCACCGGCACCACTTCATCGGCAAAAAGCCCCTCCGCCCAGGCCTTGACCGCCAGCTCATGGGAGCGCACCGACCAGCGGTCCGCCTCCTCGCGGGTGATGCCCTCGGCCTTGGCCGCGTTTTCAGCCCAACTCATCATGGAGTTCAACTCACCGTAACGTGATATGGGCTGGCTCATTACCCGCGCCCTCTGGATACGGTCGTAAAATGGCACACCCCACATGGCAAGAGCGCCGTGGCCCCTGGGCATGAAGCCCCATTTGGGGTCCTTGCCGCCGCCAAGACCCCACTTGATGGAGCCGGGCAGGTACATCTCAGCCTGGCTCATGCTCTCCATGCCAGCGGCCACCACCACGTCCGCGTTGCCGGTCTGGATCTTCATGGCCCCGATCAGCACCGTGTCCAGTCCGGAGCAGCAACGCCGGTCCAGGGTTACCGCGGGCACGCTTTCGGGCCAGCCCGCCTGCAAAAGCGCCATGCGGCCAGCGTTGGCGCACTCGCCATTCTGGTAGGACTGGGCGGTGATAACGTCATCGACCAGGGCCGGATCGATCCTGGCGCGTTTAATGGCCTCATTAAGCACCAGAGCGCCTAGCTCATATACGGCAATGTCCTTGAGGCTGCCGCCGTAGCGTCCTATGGGCGTGCGAACCGCGCTGACTAAAACCACTTCCTGCATTATTAATACTCCTTGCAATCGCTATGGGGGTGTACCCTTACTTGCATTCACAGTTTTTACGAAATAGTGCTCTGGCTTGCCCCTTTCCTATCCCATTAATTTAGGTTTTGATTCTACCGGTGAACCTCCGCTAGCTAAATCAAAACATCTGTCTCCGAGGCTTTGATGGCAAACAATCTTTGGGGACCAAGACGCCCGGGCCATTCGTCCGACATAATACAGGCTGCAAATCCCCGCATTACTTTTGCTGGGGAGTATTCGGCAAAAAGAATAGCGGACGAGCCTCCTTAGCCGAGCGACCTGCCCCCTGACCTTCCCCCAAAAACTGTACCAGGGGGCGAGTTAGGACCCTCGGGCGATCGCAGCCAAGGGTATGGGTTTTGGAGGCTCCCAGCTCTGGACAAAAGCCCTGGGGGTCTGGTTGTCCAAGGAGCTATGCGGGCGCTCCCAATTGTAGTCTCTCCTCCATGCCTCGATCTTGGATTTGGCATCTGGCAGCGAGGCAAACCAATTCTGATTTAGGCACTCCAAACGGAACTTGCCGTTGAAG
>JANQFN010000068.1 GCA_028277825.1 Desulfarculaceae bacterium | reverse complement strand
GAGACCGGGGCCCACTCCACCCAGGCGGCGGAAAGGGCCCTGGGTCTGGCCTTGGATGAGGCCGGCCTGGGACCGGATGACCTGGCCTACACCGTGGCCACTGGCTACGGCCGGGTCTCGGTGCCTGGGGCCGACAAGGCGGTCACTGAGATTTCCTGCCACGGCCTGGGGGCCTATGCCCTGTTCCCCAACACCCGCACCGTGATCGACATCGGCGGTCAGGACTCCAAGGCCATCAGCCTGTCGGAGGCGGGCAAGGTGGTGGACTTCGTGATGAACGACAAGTGCGCCGCCGGCACCGGCCGCTTTCTGGAGGTGATGGCCGAAAAGCTGGACTCGTCCCTGGATGAGTTGGGCGGGCTCTCTTTGGCCGCCGGCGGCGAGGTGAGCATCTCCAGCGTGTGCACCGTGTTCGCCGAGAGCGAGGTGGTCTCCCTGGTGGCGCGCAACCACCCCCGGGAGCAGATCGTCAAGGGCCTGCACCGGGCCATCGTCAACCGGGTGGCGGCCATGGTGGGCGGCCTGGGAGTCAAAGAGGCGGTGACCATGAGTGGGGGGGTGGCCAAGAACGCCGGCGTGGTGGCCCTGATGGAGGAGCGCCTGGGCCTAAAAATCCAGGTGCCGCCCGAGCCCCAGATCGTGGGGGCTCTGGGCGCGGCCCTGTTGGCGAGAAAGCAGGCGGGTTGAATTGCAGACGGCTAGACTTCGCCTAGTATGAAGTCAGTGGTAATGAACGGGCGGGGATAAACCCCGCCCCTACAAGAGGGCCTTTTTGTAGGGGCGGGGTTTACCCCCGCCCATCTTTCTAATTGCTAGCGGCATGCCTGCAGCATAGCTCCTCTCCCGCGCCCATGGCGGGTCCTGGCGAACCGCCTTACTCCTTCTCCTTCGCCTCCCGTTCCTTCATCCTCTTAAAAGGCTCCACGCAGACGTCTGAGCCATCGGCCGGCGGTGACTTGCTGAACAGGCGCATCAAGGGTGCGATGATGGGGCTGGTCATGAAGCGGATGGCCGAGGTGGCCATGCCGCCGGTGGCGATGCTGGTGTTGAAGTCGGCGAAGTTGCCCTTTATCTCGATGGGTGTGGCCAGGCTGAAGAACTGGGCCTTTTTGGCCTCCGGCTCCAGGTAAGCGTCCACCTGCTCGGTCTTGAAGTTGATCTTGGCCTCGCCTTTGACCCGCATCTTGGTGGTGTCGATGATGAGGTCTCTTTGCCGCATCACCCCGTCTTTCATTTCAAAATCGCAGACCAGGCAGTTGATCTTGGACTTTTCTTTGCTGACCAAATCGGTGAGGATGGCTGAAATCAGGTTGGTCGCCCAAAGATCGAAGATGCCCGAGGGCCGGCTTTTGGGCCAGGCGGCAAAGGCCAGGCGGCCGTTGGCCCGAGACAGCAAATCAGCCCGCACCTTGGCCTGTGCGCGCAGGTCCACGTCCAAGGAAATCAGTCCGTTGACCGCGGACTTGGGGTCCACCCGGTGGGCCATGACACCATAGTCCAGCTTGTGGACCTTGGCGGTCAACTCCGCTACCACCTGGTCTCCCTTGTGCTGGTAGGCCGCGGTGAAAGCAAGCGAGCCGCCGGGCACCTCCAGGTTCAGGGGATTTATGTCCAACCGTCCGTTGTTGAGCCTGGCCTTGAGCAGCCCGCCGCCCAGTTTGTCCTTGCCCGAGAGGACTTGCTGCACATTGAGGTCCAGGCTGGCGTCCAGGCTGTTTAATACCGTATGCGACAGAAACGATTCTATCTTGTCTATCTCCCGGTCGGTCTTGGTCCGCCAGTCAGGCTGCTTGGCCGTTGCTTTGACCGGCCGGGGGGTGCCCTTCGCGGCCGTTGCAGGTTTCAGGCGCACCTGCTGCCGCTTTGATTGGGGCGGGATGAGATCGTCGATCTGCAGCCGTTCGGTGCTCAGAGCCACCACCAGCCGCGGGCGCTCATCCGGCACGGTCAGGCTGGCCCGGCCGCGCAACGTGCTCCGGCCCAGATTGATTTTCAGGTTGTCCAGCCGGTAGCCCGCCCGGGACACCCCCAGTTGCCCGGAGACGGCGTAGGGCCCCAGGCCGGGCAATTTCACCCTGAGCATTTCGTTCATGTGGTCCAAACGCTGTCCGGCCAGGGAGAATTTGAACAGCGAGGGGCCGGAGCGCAGGGGCGCCGCCAGATGGCCCTTAATCGCCACCTTGGCCCCGCCCACCTCCAGCTTGATGTCCAGGGGCAGCTTTTTGATGGGCTGGGCCACATCGGCCAGCTTCAAGGTTTTGATTTCCACATCCAGGGGAACCCGGCCCACTGCACCCTTGAGGCTGGCCCGGGTGGCCTTGCCGCTGCCGGCGTGCATCACGGCCCGTTTGATGCTCAGGTTCACCGGCTTGTTGGTGCTGGGCTCCTTCATGCGCCAGAGGCCGTTTTTCACCATCAGTTTGAAGCCGGAGTATTTGAGCACCTGAGCCAGGCTGCGTCCCCGGAGGGTGGCGTTCAGATCGATCTCGCCGGCGCTGATCTTCAGTTCCTTGTCCAGGCCCAGCCAGCGGCCCACTGCACCCAGATTGACGTTTTTTGCCGCCAGTTTGAGCTCGGCGCCCACCTTGACCTTCTGGTGGGCCGGGTGATAGACGAAGCTGCCCTTGAACGTGCTGTGCACGATCCTGCCTTCGATGCTCAGCGGCCAGGGCTCGCCGCGGCCGATCAGGTCGGCCGGCACCGGGCCCTTGATGGTCAGGGCATAGGGCCGCCGTTGCACGCTTCCCTTGAGCGACAGAAGCAGGGATTTGTCCTCGGCCGCTTGCCCGTGCAGCTCGTCCAGGCGGAGCCGGAAGACCCGGCCGGTCGGGGCGTCGCGCAGCCTGAGGCCGACGTTTTTGAGCCAGAGCTGCCTGAGCTCCACCAGTTCCACCGACGAGGGCTCGGTGGCAGGGGCTTTTGGGGTTTTCTTCTTGTCGGGCAGCAAAAAGGCCCAGTTGTTTTGCCCGTCTTTTTTGATCTCCAAGAAGGCCTGCACGTCGTGGGCGGTGAACTCGGCCACCTTGATCTTGCCGGCCAACAGCGGCATCAGGGCCGCCTGGCCGCTCAACAGCTTGGCCCGGGCGAACAGGGGGTTCTCCCAGCCCGGCGGGCTGGCGATCTGGATTTCGGTGGCCTCCAGCTTGGGCCACCAGGAAATCAACAGGTTGAGCTGGCCCTTGATGCTCACCTGGCGGCCCAAGGCCTGGCTCAGACGGCCGGCCACGTCCCCCTTCAGGGGATCCAGGTTCACCGGGATTTCCACGGTGAACAGCAGCAAGAGGGCGGCCAGGGCCGCTATCAGCAGCGCCCCCACGATCCCGGCGACCCAGGCGGTGATCTTGCTCAGGCTCATCTCCACTCCCAGCCATGTAGCAGGGCCGTTAATGAAGATGTTAGCATATCCCTTCGCTTTACAGGCAAGGGACCCCAGACGGATGCTTGCCAGGGCCGCAGGAACTGCGTAGAGTCTGGGAGCGAAGCAAACCGGGGGACAAAATGATTCAGCAGAAAAAACTGGGCAACAGCGGGCTTACCGTCAGCGAGGTGGGCTTCGGCGGCATCCCGGTGACGCGCCTGTCGCCGGAAGAGGCCGTGCGGTTGGTGCGCCACGCCTTCTCCTTGGGTTTCACTTTTTTTGACACCGCCAACCTCTACGGCGACAGCGAAGCCAAACTGGGCCGCGCCCTGGAACCGATCCGGGAGCAGGTGGTGATAGCCAGCAAGACCCGGGCCCGGGACGCCGAGACCGCGGCCCGGCACCTGGCCCAGAGCCTGGACACGCTCAGAACCGGTTACCTGGACCTTTACCAGTTGCACAACATCTCCGAGCCCGACGCCCTGGACAAGATCATGGCTCCGGGCGGCGCCTGGGAGGTGATCTTAGAGGCCCGCGAGGAGGGCAAGATCAAGGCGGTGGGCTTTTCCTCCCACAACCCGGACACCGCCGTGGCCGCCTGCGCCACCGGCCGGTTTTCCACGGTGCAATTCGCCTTCAATTTCGTGGAGCACGACTCTTACGAAAAGGTGTTCGCCGCCGCCCGGGAGAGGGGCATGGGCATGTTGGCTATGAAGCCCTTGGGCGGGGGCCTGTTGGGCCGGGCCGATTTGTGCTTCGGCTTTTTGCAGCAGCACCCGGAGGTGGTGCCCATTCCCGGCCTGCAGGCCCTGGCCGAGGCGGAAGAGATCGCCGAACTCTATGAAAACAAACGGCCCCTGAGCGATGAGGACTGGCAAGCTATCGAGGCGGTCCGGAGCGAGTTGGGCACCCGTTTTTGCCACCGCTGCGAGTATTGTATGCCCTGCGAACAAGAGGTGGCCATCCCCTATGCCATGCTTTTCAAGTCCCAGCGCCTGCGCTTCCCGCCGGAGATGGTCGAAAAAATGTCCGGCCAGGCCATGGCCACGGTGGAAAACTGCATCGCTTGCGGCCAGTGCGAAGAAAAGTGCCCCTACGACTTGCCCATCCCCGAGATGCTCCGGGATTACTACGACCAGTACCAACGGTTCGTGGCCGAATCGGGCTGAGCCGCGCCGGCCTCCCCCGGAGCTTTCCTTACAAGTTTAATCAATAATCGATTCGCCCGGTTTTTTGCCGTTGACTGGCGCCGACTCTTGCATTATATATGGCGGGCTTGACATATGTCTTCAATGACATAATTTGCCTGTTTTCAACTGCTTGCGGGAGGCGTCGCGAGGTGGAGAGGTACAGCAAAAAAACCCTTTGGCCGGCCTTGGCTCTGGTTTTGGCCTTGCTTACAGCGACTTTGGCGGGGGCGGCGGAGAAGGCTGCACCCAAAAAGTCGGTCAGCGAACAGATTCTGGAGATCCTCCTGGAGCGCAAAATCGTCAGCCGGGAAAAATACCAGGAACTCAAGGAGCAGGTGGTGGCCGAACGCGAGGCGGCCAAAGAAGCTGGAGCCAAAAAGTTCCAGGTCAAATACCTCAAGGCCAAAGGCCTGGCGCTGGAGTCCAAAGACGGCAAAAACAGCGTGCGCTTTACTGGCCGTCTGCAGCTGGACGGCAAGATGTTCACCGAGGACCATGGGCAAAGCTCCTCCATGTACGTGCGCCGGGCGCGCCTGGCGGCCAGGGTGCGCTGGCACCAGTATTATTCGGCGGTGGTGGAGGCTGAGTTCGGCAGGGGCAAGACCTTTTTGAACGACGCCTACATCCAGTTCGCCTGGTGGGACCCTCTGCGCTTCAGGTTCGGGCAGTACAAGCAGCCCTTCAGCCTGGAGGAGATTCAGTCCGACAACTGGATCTGGCTGATGGAGCGCTCGCTGATCAACAGCCTGGCCCCCAGCCGCGACCTGGGCGCCATGGCCTACGGCATGCTGGGTCCGCGCAGCCTGTTTTGGTATTTGTCTTTGTCCAACGGCCAGGGTAAAAACGAGTCCAACGACGTCAATGAGTCCAAGGACCTGGCGGGACGGGTGAGTTTCGCGCCGTTGCGCCACACCGGTAAATCCTATTTCCAGGACCTCTATCTGGGGGGTTCCTTCACTTACGGCGACCAGAACTCCAAGGCCTCGGACTGGTGGCGCGGGGGCAAAATGGTCACCCAGGCGGGCACCACCTGGTTTCTGGTGGACCCCTCAGTCACCGAGAACGGGGTGCGCACCAGGCTGGGGGCTGAGATCTACTGGGCGGTGGGGCCTTTCGCCTTCATGGGCGAGTTCGTGCGCGCCGACTTCCAAGGGCTGATAAAGGGCGAGCAGAACAACGATCTGGCCATTTGGGGCGGATACGCCCAGGCCAGTTGGATGCTCACCGGCGAGCACCTGCAATATAAGTACGGTAAGCCCGGCCTGATCACACCCAAGCGCAACTTCGGCTGGGGGGCCGGCAAGGGCTGGGGCGGCTGGCAGTTGGTGGCGCGCTACGACTACGCCTCGGCCGATTCCGGCTGGCGCAGTCTGGGCTATGTGGACCCCTTGAAGTATTCCGACGGAGCCCGGGGCTGGACCCTCGGGGTCAACTGGTACTTAAACGACATGGTCAGGACCATGTTCAACTTTTTCCACTACAGCTTCGACCAAAAGGTCCTGGTGAACGACACCCTGATCGATCACGAACAAGGCTTTATGGGCCGCATCCAGTTCGTGTTCTAGCCCGCCGCAGCACAATTAAAAAGGGGTTCCCTGCTTGTTTAAGCGGCCGGGTTGCCTAGGAGGTCAACCACTGCCAGGCGTCCTCTTCTTGGCCGGCGGAGAAGTCGCGCACCTGGGCCCCGATGAAATGGGCTCCCACGTTGAACCCCCACTCCACCCAATGGTCCGCGCCCACCACGCACAATTTGGCGAACTCCTTGCGGTGTTTGAGTCCGAAATGGGTGTCGTCCCAGGCCGCCTTGGGCTGCCAGCCCCTGAAATCCTCGGCAAAACAGACCATGGCCCTGATTCGTTCATGCCGGGCCAAGATCTGCTCCAGACGGGGAATGAAGATGTTTTTGTAATCGGCGTCACTGAGCAGGCCGCTGGCTTTGACGGCCAAGGCGTTTCCGGTGCTCCGGTCCAAAATCTCCAACATGCCCCACCTCCAGGTTAGGGAGTTGGTTTTTAGCGACGGCAAAGGGCCCGCGGGCGGCCAGGCCCGCCCGGCTACTGCATATCCGGCGGGCGCACGTTTTGGGCGGCGCCGGCCTTGCCCCCGCTGGGCAGGGATTTGACCTCGAACACCACCTCCTGGCCCTCGTCCAGGGTCTCGAAGCTCAGCCCCCCTTCCAGGTCGCTGAGATGGAAGAAAAAGCTGGTGCCTTCATCGGTGGTGACAAAGCCGTAACCCTTTTCCTCCTTCTTGAATTCCACCGTGCCGTCCAGGGTCTCGCCCAGGTCGGGCAGATCCTCCAAGGGCGGATAATCCTCCAGTTCCCCCTCCTCCTCGTAGTAACTATTGCCGTTGCGCCGCTCGGAATATGCCTGACGGCAGGAATCACAATACACCGGCTCTCCCCGGCGCGGACGGTAGGTGGTCCAAAAAAAGCGGTCGCCGTCGTGATCCGGTGATTGACATTCCAACTGCTGGGGCTCGTACCTGAGTTCCAACTCCTCCAACAGGTCGTCCATCCAGACCACGTCGAAGTCCTTGACCCCGGCTTCGTCGCGGGGGTCGGCTAACTCCTGGGCGCAGGAAGAGCGCACGCTGACGATGGCCACCCGCTTGCCCAGACGGCGCACAGTGTTGAGCACCGGAATGAAATCGCGGTCGCCCAACACCACCACGGCGATGTCCAGGGTCCAGGGCAGGGCGGCGTGATACAAAAGCTGAGAGGCCAGGGCGATGTCCACGCATTTTTCCCGGGGCTGAAAACTGTCTTCCGGGTCGCGGTCGCTGTGCCGCACCCGGCGGCCCCGGAAATCTATGGCGAATATCTCGGTCTGGTAGTGATAATCCTCTTTGAGCAGATTGTAGAATTCTTCCTGGCGAGTAATCAGGTTTTCATCCAGGGGGTCGAAGTTGGTGGGCAGACTGGCGAAAAGATGATTGCGCACCACGTCGATGCCCTCGCTGCCCGCACCCAGGCGCTCACTCAATTCCCGGGCGATTACTTGGGGTAAGACCCCGTAATCCACCTTGAATTCTTGCTTGCCACAGGTCTCGGCCAAGCGGGGGAGGGTGCGATAAAGCCAGGTGCCATCGATGAAAATCATCACTTTGTACATATTCACCTCACGTAAGTTTCTTTGGGGCGGTCTTAAAAAAATGGTCCGCGCGCCTTGGGGGGCAGGCACGCGTTCCGCGGCGAATCATTCGCACTAACCGGTTCCGCCCTGCGGAGCATCCGGTAATGTAACTTAACCCCTGTCAATAAATTAGTCAATTCCCCTTGGCCGCCTTTGCCTCGGGCGAAGCCTGTTTGGGTGGGATTGGGATGGGGGCGCCGCTGTCGCCGGACATGTCCGGACCGGGCTGTGGGGTGGCTTTGTCTCCGCAGCCTTTGGGGGCATTTGCGCCCATTCTTTTTCTGATCCAACCGACCAGGTCGACTATCAGTCAGAGCATGATTCTTTCTCCGTTGCTGATTACCAAACTATACCCAAAATTACCCGGCGGCAAGGCGCCAGGCCAGGAAAAATTCTCAAAATAATGTCTCCGCAGGCTGGATCCCATCGGGCTTTTGGGGGCGCTATTCCTACCAAATGGTAGCTTTTGGTGGGCGAAAGTTACAATTTGGCCAGTATCGCATACTGCAACTTGGGGGTAAATATATAAGATGATGAATAAAGTTAACGGCTTGACTGGTTGAATACATTTCAGAGCCAGAGGCACGCATTTTGCAACATCCCAGGGCATGCAGTCCGCTTGCACAGAGACCGAGCGCAAGATACTCAAGCAACTGGGGCTCCTGGTGGACCAGGCCGTGGACCTGGACCTGGCGTTGGGCGGTGTGCTGGAGATCCTTATGCAGGGCCTGCCCGGACTGCGTTGTGAAATCACTTTGCGGCAACCAGAGAGCGGGCGGCTGATCACCCGTTTTTTGCGGGGCGCCGCGGTGGTTGCGCGCGCTGAAACCGACGGCGACCCGGTGCAGGCCCTGGCCCTGCGTGTCATACAAAACGAGTCCCCCCATTTTGAGGCGGGGCGGCTTTGCGCCATTCCGCTCTACAGAAACGCGGCGGTGGAGGGCACGTTGTCCGCCGAGGCCAACGGCGGCAAAATCGACAGCGAGGCCGAGCGCATTCTGTCCGTCTCCGGCGAGATGATCAGCCGGGTGTTGCAACTGCATTGCCGCCTGCAGGCCCTCCTGGAACCGGTGCTGAAGCAGCCCTGGGGCGCCGGCGCGGGGGGACACCTCCTGTTTGAGGGGCAGGGGCAGAAGATGGCCGAGGTGCGCCGGCTTTTGTACAAGGTGGCTCCCAGCCAGACCCCGGTGCTGTTGGGCGGTCCCCTGGGCAGCGGCAAGGCCCAGGCCGCCCGCCTGATCCACCGGCTGAGCACCAGATCCGAACAGCCTCTGGTGCAGATAAACTGCGCACACTGGAGCCAGCCGGAGTTGGAGAGGCGCTTGTTCGGATATGATTCCAACGCATTGGACGCCGGCGGCCAGACCGGCGGCGGGCTTCTGGCCCAGGCCGGGCATGGTTCTGTGTACTTGGCCGAGATAGACCATCTGGGGCCTCCCCTGCAGGCCAAACTTTTGACCCTGTTGCAGGAGCACTATTTCGAGCCCATGGGCGGAGGCCAGCCCCTGAAGTGCCGGGCGCGCATCCTGGCGGCCTGCCGCCGGGACCTGGCCCCGGCGGTGGAGCGGGGGGAGTTCCGCCAGGACCTGTATTACCGCCTCAACGTATTCCCCATCGCCCTGCCGCCGTTGAGCCAGCGCCGGGAAGATATCGTCCCTCTGGCCGAGTTTTGTTTGGCCCAGGCCGGCGCCGGCGGCGGCCGCCACCTGTCTCTCAATCCCCAGGCGGCGCAGGTGCTGAGTCATTACGCCTGGCCGGGCAACCTGGCTGAGTTGGACAACCTCTGCCAGCGCCTGGCCCTTTTGGCCAAGGAGCGGGAGATCACCCTGGAGGACTTGCCTTCCTTTGTATTTGAACCCCCGACCCGGCCGGCGGCCGGCCGCCACGGCTCGTTGTCTCGTTTGGAGGAAATCGAACGGGGCGAGGTGGTGGCGGCCCTGCAGCGCAACAATTGGGTGCAATCCCGCGCCGCGGCCGAATTGGGGCTCACCCTCAGGCAGATCGGTTACCGGGTAAAAAAATTCGGCCTGGGCCGGACCATTCAGCGCGGCCGCGGAAGCGGCCAACACCTCTGAACCCCTTACAGGGGTCATTCCCCACGGCTTGCCGCACTGTAAAGATGAATTTTCCTTTTGATACCCCGCTGCTTGCGAGGGGATTTTTCATTTCCCCAGCCTCCAAATAATCTGCTGTAAAATGCTATTTAGAATTCCTATTAATGCCATTAGTTAATCGGTATATTTAATTTTTAAAATATTTTAGGTGTTTATAACCACTTAATTTTTTTCTTGACCTGAGAAGCTTTATTGGTAATTTAGTACCTGAATTCTCGATAAGGAGGATCGATGAGCAAGGCCCATTGAGGCAACCCAAAATACAAGCTTGCCGCCGCCGGGCGGAAAATCCCCGGCTGGCAGTAAAAGGAACAAGCTCGAACCAAACCAGACCCTGACATCTTTTGAGCCCACACCTTGAAGCTAGTACGGAGTTGAATCTGAGCCTTATTAATCGAAGCCTGAACCGAAACCCCAACTGACTGACGCGTGACAATCTTTTTCAACGGAGGAAGATCATGGAAATGTTCTGCTACCAGTGTGAACAGACCGCCAAGGGAGCCGGCTGTGACAAGCAAGGCGTATGCGGCAAGAACCCCGAGGTCTCCGCTCTGCAAGACCTTCTCACCTACGCCCTCAAGGGCCTGTCCCAGGTGGCCGTGGCCGCCCGCGCCCAGGGCATAAGCGATCCGGTGGCCGACCGCTTCACCGCCGAGGCCCTTTTCACCACCCTGACCAACGTGGACTTCGACCCCGAGCGCTTCCCGCCCCTGATTGACAAGGCGGTGGAGTTGCGCGAGGCTCTCAAGGCTCAAGTCAGTGACGCCGAGTTCAGCGGCCCGGCCGCCTTCCAGCCCGCCGACAGCCTTGAGGGCATGGTGGCCCAGGGCCTGGAGCAGATAATGCTGCCCGGCGAGGGAGACGCCGCCGACGTGGTCTCCCTGCAGCACACCACCCTCTACGGCCTGCGCGGCTTGGCGGCCTATGCTGATCACGCCGCATTGTTGGGCCAGGAAGACGAATCGGTCTACGCCTTTATGCAGGAGGCCCTGGCCGCCATGGAAGATGATTCCCTGGGGATCAACGACTGGGTGGGCCTGGCGCTTAAGGTGGGCGAGGTCAACCTCAAGGCCATGGAGCTTTTGGACGCGGGCAACACCGGCACCTACGGCCACCCGGTGCCCACCTCGGTGCCTTTGGGCCACAAGGCGGGCAAGGCCATCCTGGTTTCGGGCCACGACCTGGGCGATCTGGCTCAGATCCTGGAGCAGAGCGCGGGCAAGGGCATTTATGTCTACACCCACGGCGAGATGCTGCCCACTCACGCCTACCCCGAGCTGAAGAAGCACGAGCACTTCTACGGCCACTACGGCACCGCCTGGCAGAACCAGGGCAAGGAGTTCCCCGCCTTCCCCGGCGCCATCGTGATGACCACCAACTGCATCCAAAAGCCCAAGGGCGACACCAGCGATAAGTTGTTCACCACCGGTTTGGTGGGCTGGCCCGGCCTCAAGCACATCCCCGGCAGCGGCCAGGGCAAGGACTTCACGCCGGTTATCCAAAAGGCCTTGGAGCTCGAAGGCTTCGCCTCTGACGAAGACCAAGGCAGCGTGATGACCGGTTTCGCGCGCAACGCCGTCATGGGCGTGGCCGACAAGGTGATCGAGGCGGTCAAGGGCGGCGCCATCAAGCACTTCTTCCTGGTGGGCGGCTGCGACGGCGCCAAGCCGGGACGCGACTACTACACCGAGTTCGTGGAAAAGGCCCCGGCCGACAGCGTGATCCTCACCCTGGCCTGCGGCAAGTTCCGCTTCTTTGACAAGGACCTGGGCGACATCGGCGGCATCCCCCGCCTGTTGGACGTGGGCCAGTGCAACGACGCCTATTCGGCCATCCAGATCGCGGTGGCCCTGGCCGGCGCTTTCGAGTGCGAAGTAAACGACCTGCCCCTGTCCATGATCCTCTCCTGGTACGAGCAGAAGGCCTGTGCCATCCTTTTGACCCTCTTGCACCTGGGTATCAAGGACATCCGCCTGGGCCCCAGCCTGCCCGCTTTCATCACCCCCAACGTGCTGCAGGTTTTGGTGGACAACTTCGACATCAAGCCCATCGGCACTCCGCAGGAGGACCTGGTGGCCATCCTGGGCGAGGACACCACCGCCGCCGCCTAGTCAACCACTGATTCCTTAAAAACTGCCGGCGCTCTCCTTAAGGGGAGCGCCGGTTTTTTAATTGCATACCCGGCCGGGTGGTGGTGCCCAATCTGCGCCGTGATAAGCCCGGGGCCTTTATTGAAGGGCAGGGAAGGGGAAAAGGGGGTGCAGCGGCGGGATTGGGGGAGGGGACCAGGCCTTCGGGTCAGCCTTCGGATGTGCCCAGGGCCAGGGACTTATCCGGGGGCCGGGATTGGCAATCCCCATCTTATTCACTGTGTCTCCGTACCGGCACCCCAAGGCGGGCGGACACCGAGCAGGCCAGGCTTGAGAATTTTCTTCTTTTCCCTAACCAGCTCTTTCTTCTCTTGTGCTACGGACGTCGGTTTTTGCCGACGTGAGCACTCTTGAGCGTTTTCCCCCCATTGCAGAGCCGGTGTTATACTGAGAAAAGCCTGTTCCACTTGATTGGCGATGAAACAAGGAGAAGCCTATGAAACCAAGAAAGGCGTTGGTGACAACGGGCCTGGTCCTGGCCTGCCTGCTGCTGCTGGGCTGGGGCCTGATGGCCACCCCCATCCAGGCCAAGGGCAAGGAGATGCGGCTTTTAAAGGGGGACCTGTGGCAGCAGATGACCCTCAACTCCAAGGTGGCTTTTGTCTGGGGCATGGGCCACGTGGTGGAAATCGAGAAGGAGCTGATGCACCGCTTCCCGCGGCTCAAGAGAGACAGCTTCGTGCTCAAGGTGCTGGAGGGCATGGCGGACGTGCCCATGAGCACCGTGGTGACCGAGGTGGACGCCTTTTACCAGGCCAACCCGGACAAGCTGAGCACTCCGGTGGTGCAGGTGATCTGGGACCAGCTTATCAAACCCAACATCAAGACCGGCATCGCCGGACGGCCCCTGAACTAGGGCCAAGGGGAGGACAGCCATGAAACGTAGCGTGGCGATAGTTTTGGTGGCAAGTCTTTTGTTCGGCTTTGGTTGCGCGGGCATGAGCGACACCCAGCAGCGCACCATGAGCGGCGGCGTGATCGGCGCGGCGGCCGGGGCCGGGGTTTCGGCCATCGCCGGCGGCGACGCTTTGGTAGGCGGCGCGGTGGGCGCGGCGGCCGGGGCCCTGACCGGTTACATAGTGGGTGAGAGCAAAAAGAAAAAGGTGGAGTGAATCATCGCCAGGTGACGTCCGGGGGCGGTTTCGCCCCCCGGCGCAGCCTGGCAGTCATAGTGGTCGGGTTTGAAAAGGGTAGTTAAAAAGGAAGCCCGCAAATGATCAATCCCTCCTGGGCCCGGCGGGACCGCCTTTAATCGATCCCCTGGTGTGCAGCTGGTAGATAGCGGGAGAGTGCTGCAAGGAGTGAAGCAACCTGACTTTACCAGGTAAAGGCATGAACTAATCGAGGGTGAGGTCCCTGCCGATTGCGAAAACAGGCGCCTTGCGCTTTTTGCGGGCTGCCCGACTTTTACCTATCCTCTTTCCTTCAACCCAATTCCTTGCCAACCTCTTTGCCTCCTGAAAACTAGTGACACAACCCGGGCGGCAACGGCATGATGAGAGTGCCGCTCTGTTCTTTTAACGATGACTCGGCTGTAAGGGGTGCTATGCCATGAGTCTGTTGTTTTCGCCGGCCGCCATCGGCGCTCTGGAGCTGAAAAA
>JANQFN010000059.1 GCA_028277825.1 Desulfarculaceae bacterium | reverse complement strand
GAAGCGGCCGGCCCGCTGGGTGACCACCTGGTCCGAGAAGGCCCCGGCCAGGTGCTCGTCGCTGACCAAGCCCATGAGCTGGGCGCGCAGGCTCTCCCGGGCCCGGCCCATGGCGCGGCGCACCCGGGCCAGCTCCGGCGAGGCCGCCGAAGCAACCGATTGCCCCGGCCCCACGATGCGCCTGAGGGCCTTGGCCAAATCCGGCAGGGGGGTCATCTGGTTGGCCAGGCGGGACAGCTCGTCGTGCACCTCCCAGGCCGGCTCCAAAAAGGCCGCCGCCCTCCCCACCGCTCCCAATAAATCGGCCACTTGCTCCAGCTCCGGCGGGGTTAGAAAGGCTCCCTCCACGGCTAGGCGGGCCAAAAGGCCGCTCAAGTCGCTCAGGCCCCCCATGGCGGGCGGCTCGTGTTCCTCCAGCAGATCGCGCAGCTGGCTCAGGCGCCGGAGCCGCCGGGCCACCAGGGCCGCATCGGGGCTGGGCCGAAGGGCGCGCACCCGGTCCGCGCCCAGCTCGCTGGCCGCCAGGGAGGCCACCACCTCCAACAACAGCCCCAACTCCAGAACCGCCAGGCTCTGGGAGTCGCAGCAGGGCGTCTCCGCCCCGGGGGCGGCCGGCCGGGCCGGGCCATGATTCGCCGGTTCAGGACTCATAGATTTCGGATGCTCAAGACAGTGTCTTCAAAACTATCTCAGGAAGATTGCAGGCGCTGGCGCACCAATTGGTTGACCAGCTTGCCGTCGGCCTGGCCAGCAAGCTTGGCCATGGCCGCTTTCATCACCTTACCCATGTCTTTCATGCCCTGGGGCTCTTCCGCGGCGAACACCTCATCCAAAACGCCGGCGATGGCCGCCTCGTCCAGTTGGGCGGGCAGATAGGCCTCGATCAGCTCCAGCTCGGCCTGTTCCCGCTGGGCCAGATCCTCGCGGCCGCCCTTGGTGAACTGCTCCACAGACTCCCGCCGCTGCTTGGCCAGGGTGGACAGCACCGCTATCTCTTCAGCCTCCTCCAGGGGACGCTGGAGATCCTTTGCTTTGTTTTGGAGGGCCGCGCGAACCAGCCGGAGGCAGGACCGGGCCAGTTCGTCCTTGGATTTGACGGCGGATTTGAGGTCCGCCTCCACCTTCTGGGCCAGACTCACGGGAATCACCTCCCCGCTCAAGGTCGCCAAAAGACTGAGCAATTTGTTGGCGCGAAGTCTACCAGCCAGGCAAAAGGCTGTCAACAATCCCGGGGCGGCCGGCGCTTGCCCCGGCGGGATTGGGGTGCTATGGTGCATGCTGCCCTTCAAGGCGATTTTTTTGGCAACCGGAGAATGCCCATGCCTTCTTCTCCCCAGCCGGCCTACCTCTACAGCGAAGAGTTTTCCCGTTTCGACTACGGGCCCGAGCACCCCTTGCGCATCGCCCGCCTGGCCTGGTGCCACGAACTGATCGGGCTCTGCGGCCTGCCTTGCCAGTCCGAACCCTTCCAGACCGCCAGCTTCGGCGAGTTGAAGGAGTTCCACGACCGGCACTATTTGGAAACCCTGAAGGAACTCAGCGCCCAGCCCGGCGCCAGCGGCTATTTGGCCTTCGGCCTGGGCGCCGGCGACAACCCGGTGTTCCCCGGGGTGTACGACTGGTCCGCCCTGTTGGCCGGGGCCAGCCTGGCCGCCGGGCGCCTGGTGAGCCAGGAGGGCCGGCCGGCGGCCTTCAACATGGCCGGGGGCATGCACCACGCCCTGGCCGGGCGGGCGGCCGGATTTTGCTACGTCAACGACCCCGCCCTGGTGATCCGCCGCCTGGCGGCCCAAGGCAAGCGGGTGGTTTATTTGGACCTGGACGTGCACCACGGCGACGGGGTGCAGTGGGCCTTTTACGAGAGCGACCAGGTGCTCACCATCAGCCTGCACCAGCACCCGGCCACCCTGTTTCCCGGCACCGGCTATCTGGAAGAAACCGGCCGCGGCCCGGGCCAGGGCTTTTCGGTCAACCTGCCCCTGTGGTCAGACAGCGACGACGAGGTCTATATCCGCTGCTTTGAGGAGGTGGTGCCGCCCCTGATCGAGGCTTTTGGGGCGGACTACATCGTCAGCCAACTGGGGGCGGACACCCTGGTGCAGGACCCCCTGGCCAACCTGAACCTGACCACCCGGGGCTATGGCCGCTGCCTAAAACTAATCCGCGATTTGGCCTACGGCCGCTGGATCGCCCTGGGCGGCGGCGGCTACGATATGCTCAACGTGGCCCGGGGCTGGACCCTGGCCTGGGCGGTGATCTGCGGCCAAGAGGACGAACTGCCCGCTGAACTGCCCCCGGAGTTCATGGAGCGCCACCGGGTGCCGGCCGAGCGCCGGCGGCTGTTGGACGAGCCCCAGCAGCTCAGGGGCCGCTTCTGGCACCGGGCCCGGCGCGACGCCGAGGACATCATCGACTTCATCAAGCAGCACCACTTCCCCGTACTGGGGGTTAAGTCTTAGCCTGCTATGGCACAAAAGCAGCTATGGGCCTCGGCCCGATTTGTGGGCAAAGACATAGGCCCGGCGGCTTGGGTACTCCACCTCGGGGTACGGCTCCCTCTCAATCAGCTCGATATCTATAAATCCGGTCTTCTTCAGGGAACCGCAAATAAAATCCTTAGAAAAGAAGATGAAATCGATACCGGTTTTTTTGCCCAGGAACTCTTCCAGGCGGATCGTTTCCGCACCGATGTGGAACGTAAGAAGAAATATTCCCCCTGGTTGCAGCACCCGAAATACTTCATTTAGGGCTTGCTCCACTTGCTCTTCATTAAAGTGAACCACAGCATAAAACGCCACAATGCCGCCTATTGAGTCGTCGGCGAAATCCAGCGCAAGAATGTTTCCTCTTCTGAATTTTACGCCAGGCTGAAAAGCCCTCGCTTGCTGCAGCATCTTTTCGGACAGGTCCATCCCAGACACTTCAATTCCAAGCCCTTTTAGGTAGTTTGTAGTTTGCCCGGGGCCACAGCCCAAATCCCAAACCGGCCCTTTATCGGCAACCTCTTTTGCAAACCGCTGGAGCATTTCCCGATCTTGCGGTTTCTTCTGGTGTTCATCCCAGAATGTCTGCGCGTATTCTTCTGCTACAGCATCGTATAGCTTCTCTATGTCATCTAGCTTTTGTCCCATATCTGTAAACTTAGTCTTATCACCTGCGGCCGGTGCCACGACCTCCCAGCTACAAAACGTACAACCCAATGCTTAAAGGCATAACTCAAGGCAGAATACCTTTTCAATCTCGGACACCAAATTATATTTGTTTTGCTTAAAGACCCAGTTGATTCGTGGCCAGCTCAGTGCCCCGGATGCGAGCCTGGATTTTGGCAAAGGCGGTGTCGCGGGAGGTGGAGGTGTCGTCGGCAAAGGGTGAAAAGCCGCAGTCGTCGGTGCTGCCCAGCCGGTGGGGCGGGATGTGTTCAGCGGCCAGAAGCAGCCGGTCGCGCACCTGTTCCGGCGTCTCCACCACCGGGTCCAGCACGTCGATCACGCCCAGGAAGATCATCTGCTCAGGCCGGGAATGCTCGGCGATGATATCCAGCACCCGGACCGGGTCCTTTTCGCTGGCCCACTGGATGTAGAAGCTGTCCGCCTGCAGCTCAAACAGACCGGGCAATAGCTCAGCGTAGTCCACGTCCGCGCTGTGGGTGGAGTCCCAGTCCCCGCCGGGGCAGGTGTGCACCCCGATGCGCTCTTGCTCCGAGGCCGAAAAACGCCCCAGCACCTGGTTGTTCAAGTCGATGAAGCTTTGCAAAAGCCCGCCGCTGGGGTCCAGCTTCAAGGAAAGCCGCGCCTCGGTGAAGTCCACCTGCACCTTAAAGGCCCCGGCCTGCAGGCAGCCGCGGATGTCAGCCTCTGCCTCCTCAACCAGGTCCTGCAAGAACTCCTCGCGGGTGTAGCCGGCGAGGCCGTCAGGCGGATAGAGCAGGCTCAGGGCCGAGGCGGAGATCACCGCCTGTTTCAACGGCAGTTGGGTCAGCTCCCGCGCCCGCTTGAGATAGGTCTCGGCATGGGTCTGGTAGCGGAAGGGCCCTTGGGTCAACACGGGCAATTGCCGGAAGTGGCCGTCGGCAAAGGGGATGCTCACCCCCTGGAAATCCAGATGAGGGTTGCCGGCGATGGGATAGGTGGCAAAGCTGGGCTTGGTCTGCTCGCCGTCGGTTATCACCGGCGAGCCGGTGGCCTCGAAACGGGCGATGGTGTCTATCAGCGCCGCGCTGGAGAGCCGCTCCAACTCCTCTGCGCTCACCTCGCCCCGGGCGAAGCCCTCCATGGCCGCGATCAACTCCGGCGGCCGGGGGATACTGCCTATGGGTTCGCTGGGCATGGCCATATATTCAGACTCAAAGCCCGGAGATGGCAAGTCAAGGCGTATTTCAGTAATTGGTCCTGAAATCAGCCCACCGCCGGCCTCTCAACAACTTGCGCGCCAGCCTCAGCCGTTGTAATCTCCACACCATATGGACAAGCCAGAGGATCAAGCCAAACGCCCCCCCTTTGACTGTCAGCGCTGCGGCACCTGCTGCCAGGGCCGGGGCGGCATTTTTTTGGAGCCGGAACAGGTGCCTGCCGCTGCCGCTGAGTTGGCCATGGACCCGGAGGAGTTCACCCTTGCCTTCTGCCAGGCCAACAACGGGCGCTGGGAGGTGCTGGTGAATGATGAGGGCTTTTGCCGCCTGTTGGGCGAGGAGGGCTGCTTGATTCATGAGGCCAAGCCGGAGATCTGCCGGCGCTGGCCCTTTTTCGTCAACCTGTTGACCAAACCCTACGCCTTTGAAGAGGCCCGTCTGAGCTGCCCGGGCATTGACCCGGACATCAGCTACGAGGACTTCGTGGCCCACGCCCGGGCCCAAGGCTATGGGGAGTGAGAGCATCGTGACCAGCAACGAAAGCATCTTGGCAAAGCTTCCCGCCGGGGCCTCGGCCATCACCATCGACGCCGCTGGCGCCCTGGTGGTGCCGGACCAGCCGGCAGTGGGTTTCATCGAGGGCGACGGCATCGGCCCGGACATCTGGGCGGCCACCCGCCTGGTGTTGGACGCGGCGGTGAGCAAGGCCTTTAGCGGCGCGCGCCGCCTTCACTGGCTGGAGCTGCTGGCCGGCGAAAAGGCGCATCAAGCCACCGGCGAGTACCTGCCCCAGGCCACCATAGAGGGAATACGGGACCTGAAGGTGGCTCTCAAGGGCCCCTTGACCACGCCGGTGGGCGGCGGTTTCCGCTCGCTCAACGTGACTCTGAGGCAGGTGCTGGACCTCTACGCCTGCATCCGTCCGGTGCGCTATATCCCCGGGGTGCCCAGCCCGGTGAAACGGCCCCAGGACGTGGACATGGTGATCTTCCGCGAGAACACCGAGGACGTCTACGCAGGCATCGAGTGGCCCGCCGGCTCGCCAGAGGCCCGGGAGGTGGTGCAGTTTTTAAACGACAAGCTGGGCACCCACCTGGACCCGGAGGCCGCCATCGGCATCAAGCCCATGAGCCGGACCAAGACCCGGCGCCTGGTCAGGATGGCCCTGGAATACGCCCTGGCCCAGGGCAGGCCCTCGGTCACCCTGGTGCACAAGGGCAACATCATGAAGTTCACCGAGGGCGCCTTCAAGGACTGGGGCTACGAGCTGGCCGCCGAGTATGGCGGCAAGTTCGCGCCCGAGGGAGACGAGGCCGCTCAGGACCAAATCGTGATCAAGGACCGCATTGCCGACAACATGTTCCAGCAGGCCCTGCTCCGTCCCGCGGACTACTCGGTGCTGGCCATGCCCAACTTAAACGGCGATTACTTGAGCGACGCTCTGGCCGCCCAGGTGGGAGGGCTGGGCATGGCGCCCGGCGCCAACATCGGCGACGACGCCGCCCTGTTCGAGGCCACCCACGGCTCCGCGCCCAAGTACGCCGGCCAGGACAAGGTGAATCCCGGTTCCCTGATCCTGTCCGGGGTGATGCTCCTGGAGCACCTGGGCTGGGCAGAGGCGGCCCAGTTAATCCCCACCGCCCTGTCAAAGGCCATCCAGGCCGGCCAGGTGACCTATGACCTGGCCCGGCAGATAGAGGGGGCTGAGGAAGTGGCCTGCAGCGCCTTTGCCCGGCAGGTGGTGGAGCACATGTAGGAGGACGCCTTGAGCGCCCCGGCCGCGCAAATGTCGCTCAAAAACCTGGGCGGCTCCCTCAAGGAGTTGCTGTTCCCCCCGGCTTGTGCGGCCTGTGGCGCAGCCAGCGAAAACCATGCCCTGTTCTGCCCGGACTGCAACAGCCAGGTGGAACTGATCGCCGAGCCGGTTTGCGATCGCTGCGGCCGCCCGGGGGTGAACTGGCGCTGCCCGGGCTGCCGGGCCGCCCCACCGGCCTATGACGCCGCCCGGGCCCTGGGCCTGCATCAGGGCCCCTGGCCGATGCGGTGCGCGCCTTCAAGTACCAGCGCCGCTTTTGGCTGGGCAAGGCCCTGGCCCGTGTCCTGGCCGGGGCGCCCCGGGCCTGGTGGGCCACCTGCGACCTGCTGGCGCCGGTGCCCCTGCACCCGCGCCGTTTACTGAGCCGGGGCTTCAATCAGGCCCTGCTTTTGGCCCGGGCCCTGGATGATGGCAGCGGCCCGGCCCTGGCCCCGGACCTGCACAGGCGCACCCGCCACACCCGGCCACAGGTGGGCCTGGACCCCGCCCAGCGGCGGGAAAACGTGGCCGGGGCCTTTGCGCTCAGCCCGGCCTGGCGCGGGCGCCTGGCTGACCAGTGGGTGCTGCTGGTGGATGACGTCTTCACCACCGGCGCCACGGTGCATGAATGCGCCCGGGTGCTCAAGGAAGCGGGAGCGGCGCGGGTGAATGTGTTTTGTTTGCTGCGCGCCGGCAAAGCGGATACGACGGACCTTTAGCCGTCGTGGTTCACAGGTTCTAACAACTCAATGGATCCGGAAAGGTAGTTGGCGTGAACCTCAAAAAGCTGATCAAAGATTTCGCCCTGCCCATAATCTGGGCTCTGGTTTTGGCCGCAGTGTTGAGAGCGGGAGTGGTGCAGGCCTCGTGGGTGCCCAGCGGTTCCATGGAGCCTGCCTTGCTGGTGGGCGACCACATGCTGGTCAACAAGCTATGTTATGACTTGAAGGTGCCCTTTACGGACCAGGTGATAGTCAGGATCGGCTCTCCCCAACGGGGAGACGTGGTGGTTTTCAGAAACCCCACCGGCAGTGGTCCGGATTATGTCAAGCGCATCATCGCTCTCCCCGGGGAGACGGTGGAGATCAGGCGGCGGCAGGTGCTCATTAATGGACGCGCCCTCAGCGATCCCTGGGCAAGGCATACCGGCGGGCCGGCGGGCGGTTTCCGTTTCGGGCCGGTGGTGGTGCCAGAAGAAAACTATTTCATGATGGGCGATAATCGGGACAACTCCCATGACTCGCGTTTCTGGAACCAGGGGCGCGGTGGGTTCGTACCCCGCCGGGACTTGGTGGGCAGGGCCGAGGTGATTCTCTGGTCCTGGCGGGAATTCCCCTTGCACTTGCGCTGGCAGCGTTTGGGGCATGTGATTAGATGAAAGACACCAGCCAAAAAATCGTCAGCGCCCAAATGGCCGCCGAGCACGCCCTGGCCGCCCAGTCGGCCAACCAAAAGGTGGTGTTCACCAACGGCTGCTTCGACCTGCTGCACGCCGGCCACGTGGACCTTCTTAATCGGGCCCGGGCCCTGGGCGACATGCTGGTGCTGGGGCTCAACAGTGACGCCAGCGTGCGCAGTCTGGACAAATCCCCGGAGCGGCCGGTGGTGCCCCAGGAGCAGCGGGCGGTGGTGGTGGCCGGGCTGGCCGCAGTGGACTGGGTGGTGATCTTCGACCAGCCCACCCCGGCCGAGCTGATCGCCACCATAGATCCGGATGTCCTGGTCAAAGGCGGCGACTGGCCAATCGAACAGATCGTGGGTGCGAGCCAAGTCCTGGACCGGGGCGGCCAGGTGCAGTCCCTGCCCCTGGTGGAAGGATTGTCCACCACCGGGCTCATCCAGCGCCTCAAGACCCCCCGGTCTTGACAAAGCCCGATCCCCAGGCAGAATTAGGGTAACTTTCACGCACAAACCGGGAACAGCGAAACATGCGGGCCAAAAAAGCGGCAAGCGAATCCAAACCTCGGCGCAGATGGCTCAACCCCTTTGCCGGTGGCCTCAGCCTGGGCGGACGCCTCTGGCGGGCAATCTTGCTGCTGGTGGTGCTTTATTTCATCAGCGCGCCGTTGGTGATGTGGTACGAATACAGCCGCGCCTTCCCCGAGTTCTTCGACCCCCGCCCCATGCCAGGCCGGGCCGGTGAGGCCAAGCAGGCCGAGCCCGCCACCGGGGTGGTGTTCACCGACACCCTGACCACCATGACCAGCCGCATGCTCACCGCCTGGCTGCCCAACGACGTGATCTATCCCAGCATTTTCCTGGACAATCCCCAAAACTTCCAACTGGGCCAGTTGGAGGTGATCCGCTACAGCGTGCGGGTGCTTCGGGACAAGCTCTCGCGTCAGCGCACCACCGACAAGATCGACCCGCATGTGGATCGGGCCTTTACCGATTTTTCCAACAACCCCCATCTGTGGATATTCCCCGCGGCGGAAACCAAATTCTCCGACGGGGTCAAGGCGCTTAAGGCCTACCGGCGGGGACTGTTGGACGGCAGCAGCCACTTCTACGCCCGGGCAGACAACTTTATCGAACTCTTGGACCAGCTCACCAGCCTCTTGGGCGGGGTGGATACCCGTTTGGCCAATGCCCCGCGGGACGTGGGCGAACGCCTCAGCGAGGAGACCGCCGGCGACAGCTACAGCCAGGGCGAGCGGCGCCAGAAGGTGGCGGTGCCCTGGCGCCAGATCGACGACAACTTCTACTTCGCCCAGGGCGTGGCCTATGCCCTCTACGAGGTGATGCTGGCGGTGCGCTGGGAATTCCGCGAGGTGATCCGTATCAAGCGCTCCGGCGAGCTGGTGGACACCATCATCGAGGAAATCAAGCTGGCCGATTTTGAGCCCCTGTTGGTGCTCAACGGCTCCCGGGACTCCATCTTCGCCAACCACAGCCTGAAGCTCATGGCCACCCTGGAAAACGTGCGTCAAAAGATGATCAACCTGCAACAGATGCTGGAAAGCTAGCCATGGCCCTGGACCAATTTCGCTGCCTCACCTGCCGTTTCTGCGAGGAAATGGAGCTGGACAAGGAATTGATACGCTGCTCCAACGCCGATGTGGCCTCCGAGGCCGGCTGGGAGGAGCTCTATTACACCCAGGGCTATCTGGACTTGACCATACCCACCCACGGCGACCAGCC
>JANQFN010000055.1 GCA_028277825.1 Desulfarculaceae bacterium | reverse complement strand
TGGTGGCAAAGCGGGTCGTGTTATGTTTGGCTACCGCAAAGATGACTGGCTCCCGACGCGGCCCCTTGGCCGCCCAAGCATTGGGCCGCCTTGCCAGCGCTTGGCTGGCGCAGCCGGACGACCGGCCTTCGTGAAATATCCGGGCTAGCCTGAGTATCCCCGCCAACTGAGCCAGAGCCCCACCAGGATCACCACCACCCCCTGCACGGTGATGACCGCCGCCGAGTTGGTCCAGGCCTGCCCCAGGCGCACCATGGCCGCCGGCGCGATCAACAGAACCGCACCCTTGATCAGCATCAGCCAGGCCAGTATGGTGATCACCACCGGCCAGCCGGCGGACCAGGCGCTGTAAAACTGCAGGATGATCAGGCCGCCGGCGAGGGCCAAAAAGCCGCCCAAGTATAAAAAACTGGGGCTGGCGGCGAACTCGGCGGCCAGTTCCTGGTAGGCCCGGCGGTTGGCCAAAAGCCCCACCCCAATGATTAAAAGCATGGGCCCCAGGATCTTGGCCAATATGACGGCGTTTTCCATGGCTCCCCCTTTCTTGCCGCCACCCCTTGGGTGCGGCGGCGGTTGTCACCTGCCCCAGCCTGCCACAGGCCGCGGCCTCAAAGCAAAGGTCCTGCCCGCTTGCCTATGGCGTCCGCCTGCCGTAACATAGCCTTGTTCCTGGTATTCCCTTTAGCGGGAGCCGCCCTTGGCCGAGCCTGTAGACAGCGAACACACCAAGGAACTGCGCCGCCGCAAGCGTGAGCGCATCATCATCGTGGTCACCCTGGTGGTGGTGGCCCTGATCACCTACGCCGAGACCCAGGTGGTGAACCTGGCCGAGGACCTGCCCCTGGGCTCCTCCATCCTGGTCTTCGCCCTGATTAACCTGAACGCCCTGTTGCTCTTGTTGATCATCTTTTTGATCTTTAGGAACCTTTTCAAGCTGACCATGGAGCGCCGCCGGGGGGTGTGGGGGGCTCGGCTCAGGACCAAGCTGGTGGCCACCTTTGTGCTTTTGTCGCTGGCGCCCACCATTCTGCTCCTGTTCGCCTCCTTCCAGTTCGTGGGCGCGGCCATGGAGTATTGGTTCCGCGCCCAGGTGGAAAGCTCCCTGTTCGACGCCCTGGAGGTGTCTGACGCCTACAACCAGCAACTGGCCGCCGAGGCTTCCCACTTCGCCGGGGTGTTGAGCCAGGAGCTGTCCCGGCGGGGCTACCGTCTGAAAAACGGCGCCCCCAAGCTGACCAAGCTGATGGAGGCCCGGCGGGAGTTGTACGACCTGGCCGGGGTCAAGGTCCTGAATAAGGAGTTGAAAACCCTGGCCCAGGCCACCCAGAGCGGCACCCACCCCAACCACTTGGCCGGCCTGCCCATGGAGATGGCCAGCCGCTCCATCTCCACCGGTCTGCCCCTGACTCATCTGCAGGACTCGCCCACCGGCGATTTCGCCGCTGCCATCCAGCCGGTCACGCAAGCCCGCAAGGGCATGAAGCCCAAGGTGGTGGGCGCGGTGGTGGCCTACCAGCTTTTGCCCCCCGGCGCCCTGGCCCGCAGCCAGCAGGTGCGCCGCGGCCTGGAGGACTACCGCCAACTCAAGGCCTTCAAGGAACCCATCCGCACCAACCTGTTCATCACCATGTCCATCGTCACCCTCTTAATCATCTTCGTGGCCACTTGGCTGGGCTTCCGCCTGGCCAAAACCATCAGCGACCCCTTGCGCGAGGTGGCCGAGGGCACCCAGAAGGTGGCCGGCGGCGACTATGACTTTTTCATCGACCGGGAGGGCCCGGACGAGATCGGCATACTGGTCAACGCCTTCAACCGCATGACCGCCGATCTGAAGACCTCCAAGGCCCGCCTGGACGAGGCCCAGACCGAGATGCGCCGCACCAACCTGGAGTTGGACCGGCGGCGGCGCTACATGGAGATCGTGCTCAGGAGCGTGGCTGCCGGGGTCATCGCGGTGGACGCCGAGGGTATCGTCACCACCATGAATCCCTCGGCCGAGCGTCTTTTGAAGGTGCAGGCCGCCGGTGTGGTGGGCAAGCCCTGGCGGGAACTGGTGGACGCCGAGGGGCGCGAATTGATCGAGCGCCTGTTGATGGGCATGATCCCCGGCGGCAAGGGCTCGGTGGATCAGCAAATCAGGCTCAACATCGGCGGCGAGACCCTTTCCTTGATGGTGCATCTGGGTTTCATGCGCGACGAGGCGGACTCGGATTTGGGCATGGTGGTGGTGTTCGAGGATCTGTCTGAGTTGGAAAAGGCCCAGCGCATGGCCGCCTGGCGCGAGGTGGCCCGGCGCATCGCCCACGAGGTGAAAAACCCGCTCACCCCCATCAAGCTCAGCGCCCAGCGCCTGATCCGGCGCTACGGCGAGAAGATCGAGCCCGGCGACGAGGTGTTCGACGAGTGCACCCGCACCATCGTGCACCAGGTGGAGGAACTCAGGCGCCTGGTCAATGAGTTCTCCACCTTCGCCCGCCTGCCCGCCGCCCGCCCGGCGCCGGCGGACCTGAAGCAGATCGCCGCCGACACCCTGGCCATGTACAAGAGCGCCCACCCCGAGATCAGCTTCGAGCTGGAGTTGGAGAGCGAGGTGCCGGTGTTCGAGCTGGACAAGGAGCAGATGTCGCGGGTGCTGATCAACCTGTTGGACAACGCGGTCACCGCGGTCAATGAAGGCGAGCCTCCGGCCCAGGTGGTGGTGCGCCTGAGCTACGACGGCTTTTTGAACATGGTGCGCTTGGAGGTGGAGGACAGCGGCCCCGGAGTCAGGCCCCAGGACAAAATCCGCCTGTTCGAGCCCTATTTCTCCACCAAGCGCGGCGGCACCGGGCTGGGCCTGACCATCGTCAGCACCATCGTGGCCGACCACAACGGCTATCTCCGGGTGCAGGACAATCAGCCCAACGGCACCCGCATGATCATCGAGTTGCCGGCCCGGGGGGCCAAGATGGCCTAACAGGCCAGGAGAACATAAGTCTATGGCAGGGCAAGTTCTCATAGTGGACGACGAGACCTCCATCCGGGCCTCGCTCTCGGGCATCCTGAGCGACGAGGGCTACGAGCCCCTCACCGCCGCCGACGGCGAGAGCGCCCTGAGTCTTTTGGAGGAGGAGACGCCGGACCTGGTGTTGTTGGACGTGTGGCTACCGGGCATCGACGGTCTGGAGGTTCTGGCCAAGATCAAAAAGCGCCAGGTGGATTTGCCGGTGGTGATGATCTCGGGCCACGGCACCGTGGAGACCGCGGTCAAGGCCACCCGTTTGGGCGCCTTTGACTTCATCGAAAAGCCCCTGGACATGGACAAGATCCTTTTGGCGGTCAGAAACGGGCTGGCCATGAGCCGCCTGGCCGAGGAAAACCTCCTGCTCCGGGCCAAGGCCGAACGTCCCCAGCTCACCGGCCACAGCGAGGCCATCGCCCAAGTGCGCGCCGCCATCGAGCAGGTGGCCGCCGCCGACAGCTGGGTCTTGATCACCGGTGACAACGGCACCGGCAAGGAGCTGGTGGTCCACGCCATCCACCGCCTCAGCCCCCGGGGCTGCTACCCCTTCGTGGACGTCAACTGTGCGGCCATCCCCGAGGAGTTGATCGAAAGCGAGCTGTTCGGCCACGAAAAGGGCGCCTTCACCGGCGCGGTGGGCCGCAAGCGGGGCAAGTTCGACCTGGCCCACCAGGGCACCCTGTTTTTGGATGAGATCGCCGACATGAGCCTCAAGACCCAGGCCAAAATCCTGCGCATCCTGCAGGAGCAGCGCTTCGAGCGGGTGGGCGGCACCAAGACCATCGCGGTGGACGTGCGGGTCTTGGCCGCCACCAACAAGGATTTGGACCAAGAGATCGAAGCCGGCCGCTTCCGCGAGGACCTCTACTACCGCCTCAACGTGATACCCATCCACGTGCCTCCCCTGGCCCAGCGGTCCGAGGACGTGCCCGAACTGGTGGAGGAGTTTCTGGCCGAGATGGCGGCCAAGTATCACCGGCCGCCCAAGAGCATCAACCAACAAGCGCTGGAAACGCTCAAGGCCCAACCCTGGCCGGGCAACGTGCGCGAGTTGAAAAACCTGGTGGAGCGCCTGGTTATCTTATGCCCCCAGGAAGAGATCGGCTTGGCCGACCTTCCCGCCTCCCTGGGTGGGGGTCGGGCGGCGGACCCGGAGCTGGAGCCGACCCTGTTGGAGATGGATTTCAAAAGCGCCCGGGCCGGCTTTGAAAAATCCTATCTGGAGAAAAAACTGGCCCAAAACGAGGGCAACGTCTCGCGCACCGCCGAGGCGGTGGGCTTAGAGCGCAGCCATTTGCACAAAAAACTCAAAAGCCTGGGGCTCAAGACCGGCTCCAACGGAGATTAAGAGAAGTTCCATGACCGGCGACAGTGATACCCCGGCGCACAGCGTGGAGGCCTGCATGAGCGTTGCAGAGGTCAAGGCCATGCTGGCCGGCATCGTGGAGGCCTTTGACAATCAAGACGTGGAGGCCCTGGCCAGCGGCTGGACCGAGGACATCGTGATCCGCTTCGCCGACTTCCCCGAGATTCGGGGCAAGGCGGCGGCCAAGCAGTGGATGGCCTCGCGTTTTAAACGCCAAAAGGGCTACGTGCTCAAAAAGAGCTTCCAGGCCGTATGCGGCGACATAGTGGGCGACTCCTGGACCGGAGAGTGGACCGACGCCCTCAGCGGCAAAAAGATGCGCGGCAGGGGCATGGAGTTTCTCACCATGCGCGGAGGGAAAATCGCGGTGTGGGAGGCGGTGTTCAACGCCTGGGAAGAGGGCAGCGAGGCATCGGTGCCCATAACTTGACGGTAGTATGATGAAGCCACTTGCCTGCAAAGTCGGCCTGCTTTCCCTGGCCCTGTGCCTGGCCCTGGTGGCCGCCTGCCAGGTGGGCCCGGATACCAAACCGGGCCAGGTATGGCAGGAGGTGCAGAAGGCGGTGGCCCAGCGAATCGTGGGGGCCAAGTCCCTGACCTTTTCCGCGGCCAAGGACGTCAAAATGGTGGAGATTGATCACAACGTCTTCAAGGTGGCCGCCTCGGTGGAGGTGACCAAGGCCTCGGGCAAGCACCTGGTCAGGCCTTTCACCTGCATCATCACCCGCCAGCGCGACGGCAACTGGCTGGTGGTGCAACTCAAGTTGGAGAACTAAAGAGCAGATCAGCGAAGCACACGGCCAGGGCGGTCCAGGTCCAGGAAATGGCGGCACCGAGCGGGGAGGCATGGTGTGCCGGGAGGAGCTTTCCCTGAATTAAGGGAGACTTGACAAGCGGCGATTTGCTTTGCTATGCATGAAGTAGTCGGGGTCAGGAACGCCCCGGCGCGAGGTCGAGAGAGCCTCCTTTTCCGGCGTGACTCACGCGGGGAAGGAGGTTTTTGTTTGGCTGCAATGTCGCTAGTACCCTGAAAAACCGTAAGGACCATGACTGAGTCCCTGTCCAGCTTTTCCTACGGGTTCGCCCTGTTCCTATCCTTGGCGTCCCTGGCAGTGTACCTCTCCGGGGCCATCTGGCACCGCATCAGCAGAGGAACCGTCGCCGGCTTCCGGCTGGACTTTACCTTGGGAATACCCTCGGTACGCAACAAGGAAAGTTTGTTCGCCTATTCCTTGGTGGCATCGGGTACCTCCCTGTCCACGGTGATGGTTTTCTTCCTCACCTCCGGTTCAAAATACGGCTGGTGGCTGTTTCTCTGCCCCTTCATGTTCGCTTTTGGCAACTGGTTGATGTTCAAGGTCTACACGACTGCCCTCGCGCAGGGATCCCTGGACGAAGAGGCTGATACACCGGGGGTTGCGGGGCTCATTCCCTACATTGGCCAGCGCGTGTCGGGAAGCCGCCGGATCGGCTGGCTGCTGGTGTTGCTCTCGGTGATCAACCTGCTCGCGGTGCTGGTGCTGGAGCTTATTGTGGGAGTGGAAATCATTTCCTATCTCACCCACAACACCTTTGGGACGGAAGGCGGCCATTTATTTGATTTTTTCCTTTTTTTGGTAGCCATCGGTCTGTTGATGGCCTATGTGGTGGTGGGAGGTTTTCGAGCTGTCCTCTCCTCGGACATTTGGCAGTTCAACGCCATCAAGTGGGCCTTCATACTGGCCCTTGGCGGTGTGCTTTATCTTGCCTTTGCCGAAGGCACTCTAGACCGGGGTCTGGTCGAAATCAGCAAACTATCCCTGGCCCACCCCTGGGAGGTTTTTTGTTTCGTCGTGGCCCTGGGGGTGGCCAACATCTTCCTGCCCTCCAGCCAGGAGGCCTCTTGGCAGCGCTTCCGCGCCTTTCGGGAGCAAGCGGACTTTTCAATCAGGGGGGCTTTGATCCAATCGATAGGCAATGCTCTGTTTCTCTGGAGCGTGCTGATCCTACTGGCCCTGGGCCTGCTGGTGGTGGCCCAAGGTAACGCTGCGGGGCAACTGGACAACCTCTCCGGAGTGTTGGGGTTTTTGCGTACCCTCAACGACAGTTTTTTCCCCTTTTTCATCTTCCCGGTGATATCCCTGGCGGCGGTTTCGGCCCTTTTTTCCACCGCCGACACCTGCATTGCGGCCCTGCTTTTTTTGCTGGAATACACCCGCGCCAGCCGCCAGGTGGCTCCCCCCAAACGCAAAATTTTGGGATTGCCTCCCGATTATCTGATTTCCCTGCTGTTTATTCTTCTGTTCGCCGTGGGGTCCTATCTGTTTGTGCGCTGGATGTTCAGGCCCACTATTTTACAGTTGATCTTTTCAGTCTGGAGCAATCTGGTGGTGATCGCCCCCACCGTGATCAGCGCGGCGCTTTTGGGGCCGGCGCGGCCAGAAGAGGCCAAACGCCGCAGCAAATATATCTTCCTCTCGCTGACGGCCGGTTTCGGCTTCTATTGGATGCCGGCCCTTGCCGCCTTGATCCTGGAAGGCGATTATCTTTGGCTCAACCAGATATCCATTGCCATCGGTTTGGTCGCCTCCGTAATACCTTTAATCCCGCTGTGGCTGCAAAGAAGCAAGCCGGCGCGGGCCTGACACAGGAGGGGGAAAATGTCCATAGGAATCGGCATCGACGCCCTGGCCTACTTCGTCTCACCATCGGCACTACTCTACCGCCAGAAGAAGGCGCCACACTACAAAGAGACTTTTGTATGCATCCTAGACACCGCCGAAACCATCCGCCAGGCCCAAAAAGACGACCGCATTGCCAGAAACCATTGCTATCTCTGCCGTTTTACCGGCATGGCCTGGCTGGTCTGGCTGATCAACTTTTGCATCGTGTTGTCCGGAGTGTTTTTGGGCTTGTATCAGGTTTTCGTCAGTAAAGACTGGACAGCGGATTTCTGTCTGGGGGTTAAGTTTCACCAGGGGTTCGCCATCTTGGGAGCCTTGCTGGTTTTCGGGGGCATACTGTATTTCGCCACCAACTTTTTTTCCAGCATATTCGATGAAAACTGCAAGTCTTTCCTGAACAGGGGAGCCAATACACCCAATACCGCTCCAGAGGGTGTCCATAGCGGCCGGCTGAGCGAAAATGCCTGAAAACAAGGCCTTTGTGGGGGTGAGCCTGGACTCGCGGACCCTCAATCGCTCCTGGCTCAGGCAGGCGCTGCGGTTCATATTGGACAGACACCGTGAACTGCTTTTCCTGATCGCCGATGATTTGTATCTCTACAATTTCTGCGGTGACGCAGAGGCCGGCCAACCCTTGGATTTGCCCGGCGCCGAGCGGCGAACCCACGACAAGGGAGGGGAATTCACCAGGTTTGTACACTCCGAGGTGGCTAAGTTGCCGCCGTCGGATCAGGGCAAGGTGCAAATCCAAGCTTGGTCACGATACTCAGACAGCGTCTATGTCCACTTGTTGCGCAAACTCAACATTGCCTATGGCATGCTCTCCCCTTTTCGACAGGCACTGGATAAAACCGCTCGGGCCTACCTGCGCCATCTGGTCCATGACCGGCGCGGGGAAAGAAACGCCGAGAACAGTATTCGATTTCTCCTGGATGAGATGGCCATGTGCCTGCGGGTAACGGAAGTGGAAGGCTATTGCCACGAGTATTATCCCGTGGAGGAACTCAAGGTTTTAACAGACCTTTATCAGGGGGCTTTTCAGCCTCTTGGCCTCGAGGTATCCAGCCTGCTCAACCGCCAGCCTCGCCGAATGTTTCGCAGGCTCACCTTCTAACCGCAAAAAGTGATCAAGCCTCTCTTACCGGCGAGTGGGTGTATGGTCGGGGCGCCCGGATTTGAACCGGGGACCCCCTGCTCCCAAAGCAGATGCGCTACCAGGCTGCGCTACGCCCCGACGCTTTTAAATAAAACTAGGCTCCGGCCAAAAACTCCTTGAGGCCACCCGCAAGCTGAGCCAGAGCCCGGCCCCGGTGGCTGATGGCGTTTTTTTCTTCCGCCGTGAGTTGGGCCACGGTCTTGTCCGCCTCCGCCAGCCAGAACACCGGGTCATAGCCGAAGCCGTTGTGCCCGGCCGGGGCCAGGGCGATGCCGCCCTGCAGGCGGCCGCTGGCCACCAGCTCGGCGCCGTCGGGCCGGCGGCAGACCATCACGCAGACAAAGGCCGCCTGGCGCTGATCCGGCGGCACCGCTTTCATCTCGGCCAGGAGCTTGGCGCTGTTGGCCATAT
>JANQFN010000047.1 GCA_028277825.1 Desulfarculaceae bacterium | reverse complement strand
GGCCCTCCACCGGACCCGGCGCCACCAGGGTGGCCAAAACCGCGCGCTGGCCCGCGGCCTGGGCCCGGGCCGCCTCTTGGTACAGCTCCAGGGCCGCCGGGTCGCCACCGGCCAGTGGCTCCAGATAAATCATCAGGTCGCCGCCGCAGATCATCTCCAGGTCAGCGGCGTCCTTGCCCAACAGGCGATGGTGCAGCAAAGCGGCTTGTTGGTTCTTAAGGGCCTGGCCGGCCTCTCGGATCACGCGGGATTCCAGGCTGCCCCCGCCGATGGTGCCCCAGAAGCTCAAGTCGGGACGCACGAAAAAACGGGTGCCCAGGGAGCGGGGCGCCGAGCCCTCCTGGGCGATGATGGTGGCCAAGCAAAGATTTCGGCCCGCGGCCAACTCATTCTCTACGGTGGCAAAGAACTCTTCCAAAATTATTTCACTCCAAAGTCCTGCGGCCGCGGCGGAGGCGTCAACCACCGATCCGCACTCAATAAATACAACCCATTAAACGCCGCATATCCTTGCGGCAAAAGGCGGCAGGCCGTTTGTAAGCGATTTGTCATCAAACCAAGGGCGGGAAACGCCTCAGGCCTTGGGCGTTTGCGCCGGCCGGGCCAGAAGCACCGAGCAGGGCGCGCGGCGCACCATCTTTTGGGCCACCGAGCCGAACACCGCTTCGGCCAGCCCCCCCACGCCGGTGGAACCCATCACCACCAAATCGGCTCTTTCGGCGTCCAACAGTCGCAACAGCTCGCGCACCGGCTCGCCCTCCAGGAGCCGGGACTCGGCCTTCAGGTCAGCGGCCCGGGCCAGGTAAACCTCTTCCAGTTCCTTTTGGCAGGATTTCTTGAGTTCCTCCTGCAGGGCCACAGTGGTCTGGGTGACCGCCATCTCATCCAACAGAGGGCTGGGCGAAATCAAAGGCGCCACCACGTGCACCACCAACAGGCGGGCACCGTATTGCCGGGCCAGGCTCAAGGCTTGGGCAAAGGCGGCCTCAGCCCCTGGCGAAAAATCGGTGGCAGCTACGATAAGTTTCATGCTGATGGCCGCTGTTAGGGCGCCGGCGCCTTGGTCAGGATGAATTTGAGGTCGTCGTCGCCGAAGAGGATGCCGCCGCCCAGGAAGAAGGTGGCGTCGCCGTGTTCGCTGATGATGTCGTCCACACCGGCGGAGAGGAAGAAATAGCGCCAGAAGGAATAGTCAGCCGCGAAACGCAAGTTGGGCCGCTCATCGGCCGAGAAGCGGTAGGCTTCAAAGGTGAGCCTGAGGGCGTCGTCGAACAAATAGTAATCCGCGCCCACGCCGCCGGTGGAGGAGAACACGCCCGCCCTGAGGGTCAGGTCGTAGAAACGCTTGCCGAACTGGACGTTCCAGGTAAGGTCGTCCACGTTCCAGGTGGTGGTGTGGCGCTCCTCGTGGGTGGTCACCCCGTCCTTGGTCACGTCCTGCACTTGTCTGGTCTCAGAGCGGCGGCCGCGGGGGTCGTCCACCAGGCCAAGCAGGAAGAAGGTGTCCGCCCGGGGCTGCAGGATAAGATCCAGTTCGCTTCTCAGCGAGGTCTCCTTGAACATGTAGTCGCCGCGGTAGGTGACGTACACCTTCCAGGCGTCGCCCCGGGCCAGGTAGTCGTTGATGGAGGTCAAGGCCTCGTCGATCTTGGTCACCGTGGTGTCGTCGTTGACCAGCTTGCCGATGGTGCCCTTGCCCTCGTCGATCTTCTTGGCCACATCCCTGAGCGAGGCCAGGGTGGCGTTGAGGTCATCAATGGTCTGGCGCTCATTCACCAGGGCGCCCAAGGTGCCCTGGCCCCGGTCCACCTTTTCGGCCACCGAGGTCAGGGCCTGGATGGTCTTTTGCATCTGGACGCTGGCCACCTGGAAATTCTTGATGGTCTCGTTCAAGGCCTGCTTGTTCTGCGAGCTGATCTCGCTGAGATCGCCGGTGAAGCGGTCCATGTTGGCCACGATGCGGTTGAGCCGCTCGGAGTTTTCCACCATCACCGTCTTGAGCGAGGCGGTCAGCTCGCGCATGTTGGCCAGGGACTCGCTGATGTTTTTGGTGGACTCGGGCGAGGCGATGCTCACCTTGAGGGCGTCGGTGATGTCCTTGATGTTGTCAGCCACCTCGCCGATGCGGCCCATCACCTGGTCCAAATCAGTGGGCACCCTGGCTTTGACGATGCGTTCGCCGTCTTTGAGCTTAGGGGAGCCGGGGCTGCCCGGTTCTATGGAAACATACTTGTCCCCCAAAACCCCCCGGGTGCGGATATACACCGAGGCGTCGGCGGCCAGGGGCACCTTTTTGCTGATACGCATAACCACCCGGGCCCGGCCCTGGTCCAAGAGGATGTGCTCCACCACGCCGATCTGGATGCCGGCCATCTCCACCGGGGCGTTCCTTTTCAGGCCGGTGGCCTGATCGAACACCGCCCAGGTCTCATAGCCTTCCGGCTCGCCGATTTCAAACTTGCCCAACCGGACGGTCATATAGGCCAGGATGGCGATGCCCACCATCACGAAGACGCCTACCTTGGCCTCTGTGGAAATGCCTGCCATGCTGCCTCCGGTGCTTTCTCAAAAGCCCCGTATAGTATAACCCAAGCCGCTCCAAGTAAAAGGCCTGGGTTCAAATCACCTCTATGGGCCCTTCGGCCCGGCCGTGGATGAACTGCTGCACCACCTCGTCGGGGTTCGCTTGAATCTGATCCGGCGAGCCCTGGGCGATGATGCGTCCCTGGTACAACATAGCCACGTTGTGGGCGATCTTGTAGGCGCCTTCGATGTCGTGGCTGATCACCACCGAGGTCACCCCCAACTCGGCCTGAGTGCCCATGATCAAGCGGTTGATGGCATCGCTCATCAGGGGATCTAAGCCGGTGGTGGGCTCGTCAAAGAGGATTATCTCCGGCTCCAGGGCTATGGCCCGGGCCAGGCCCACCCGCTTGCGCATGCCGCCGCTGAGCTCGTTGGGCATTTTGGCCTCCACTCCGGGCAGCCCCACCAGCCGAAGCTTCTCAGCAACCACCTGGTGTATCTCGGCCGCGGGCTTTTTGGTGTGCTCGGACAGAGGGAAGGAAACATTGTCCAACACGTTCATGGAGTCGAACAGGGCGGCGTCCTGAAACAGCATGCCGAAACGGGTGCGCACTTGGTTCAATTGGCGGTCGTTCATCACGGTCAGGTTTTGGCCGTCCACCAACACCTGCCCCTGGTCCGGCCGGATAAGCCCGATCATGTGCTTGAGCATCACGCTTTTGCCGCTGCCCGAGCCGCCTATGATCACCGTGGTCCGGCCCCGGGGGATATTCAGGTTCAGACCCCTGAGCACCCTTTGGGCGCCAAAGGACTTGTGCACGTCGATCAATTGGATGATGTAGTCGTCCATGGACGCCATGCCTCAGAACATGATCGCGGTTAGCACGTAGTCAAAGCCCAGAATCATCACGCTGGCCAGGACCACCGCCTGGGTGGTGGAGCGGCCCACTCCGGCGGCGCCGCCGGTGGTGTAAAAACCCTTGTAGCAACCCACCAGGGCCATGATCAAGCCGAAGAAGGAGGCCTTGATCAGACCCATGCTGATGTCGGAAAACTCCACGTATTCCACTATCTTGGCGATGAAGATGCCGCTGTTGATGCCCAACAGGCCCACCCCCACCACGTAGCCGCCCACAATGCCCACGAAATCGGCGATGATGGTCAAAAGGGGCAGCATGAATATGGAGGCCACGATGCGGGGCAAAACCAGATACTGCACTGGGTTGACCGCCATCACGTAGAGGGCGTCGATCTGCTCGGTGACCCGCATGGTGCCCAGTTCGGCGGCCATGGCGCTGCCTGCCCGGCCGGTGACCATCAGGGAGGTGAGCACCGGGCCCAATTCGCGGGTCAGGGCCAGGGCCACGGTGGAGCCCACCAGGCTCTCGGCGCCGAACAGGGAAAAGCCGTGGTAGCTTTGCAGGGCGAAGACCCCGCCGGTGAAGGCGCCGGTGAGGATCACCACGTTGATTGATTTGACCCCCACGAACTCCATTTGTTTGAAGAGCACCCTGAACCGAAAAGGCGGCCTGATGAGCCACAGGGCGGTTTGCACCAGGAGCAGGAGCAGTTCGCCGGCCTCGTCCAGCACGCGTAAGAAACCGCGTCCCACTAGTTCAAAAGGGCGAGTCCAGCCCATTAAGGCATCTCCCACGTGTTGTTGGGCAGGCTGGAGCCCGCCCCAAGGTGCAACGTGTTCACTATAGGGCCAGGAAGGCGCATGGTCAAGAGACGATAAAGGGAAGCGACCCCTAAATACGCCTGGCACTTGACGTAATCCCGGGGGGTTGCTAGGTTTGAATCCTGGGCCGGGGGGTGCCTTTACCAGGCTGAGAGTTCCCCGTCAAAAGGCGGGGCGACCCCTTGAACCTGATCCGGTTAATGCCGGCGTAGGGAACGGTCCGCCAGTCGAGGCCGGGGTTCCTCCGGCCGGGGCCGCGCGGGCGGGCGGCCCCGAGGTTTTCCTAAGACAAGGATTGCGATTTATGAACCCGGCCAGGGTACTGATAATTGCCGGTTCCGACTCCGGCGGCGGGGCGGGCATCCAGGCCGATCTCAAGGCGGTGACGGTGCTGGGGGCGCATGCCACCACCGTATTCACCGCGCTCACCGCCCAAAACACGCAAGGGGTGCAGGCGGTGCACCCGGTGCCCCTGGATTTTGTAAAGAGCCAGTTTGAGGCGGTGACCTCGGACATCGGCCAGGACGCGGTCAAGACCGGCATGTTGCACTCACCCGAACTGGTGGAGTTGGTGGCCGAACTGCTGGAACAGGTCGCGGCACCGGTGGTGGTGGACCCGGTGATGGTGGCCAAGGGCGGCAGCCGCCTGCTCCAGGCCGAGGCGGTGGCGGCGGTGAAGAAACTGCTCCTGCCCCGCACGGCCCTGCTCACGCCCAATTTGGACGAGGCCGCCGAACTGCTGGGCCGGCCCATAAGCGACCAGGCGGCCATGGAAGCGGCGGCCCGCGAGCTGGTTTCTTTGGGAGCGGCGGCGGTGCTGGTCAAGGGCGGTCATTTGCCGGGCGATCCCGGTGATCTCTTGTTCGACGGCGATAAAGCGCATTTTTTCAGCGCCCCGCGCATCGACACCCAAAACACCCACGGCACCGGCTGCACCCTGGCCTCGGCCTGTGCGGCGCTATTGGCCCAGGGCTGGGAGCTGGCCCCGGCGGTGGAGCGCGCCCGTCTATTGGTGCGCCGGGGCATAGCCGGCGGCCTGGCCCTGGGCTCGGGCCACGGCCCGGTCAACGCCATGGCCGATCTGGCCCCGCTCCTGGAATTGGGGCCTTGCCTGAAAGAAATGCAAGATGCCATCGACCATCTGGAATGCATAGAGGGCCTGGCCCGCATGATCCCCGAAGTGCGCGGCCAGTTGGGCTACGCCCTGCCCGGTGCGGCCTCGGCCAATGAAGTCATCGCCGTGGCTGGGCGCATCACCCATATAGGCTCCCGGCTCAAGGCCGCCGGCCCGCCCCGCCCGGGCGCCAGCAGCCATGTAGCCAAGATCGTCCTGGCCGCCACCCAGAAGGACCCGGCCATGCGGGCGGTGATGGCCTTGAATTTCGACGAAGACACCATTGCCCGGGGCCGGCAGTTGGGCTGGAGCGTGGGCGAGTTTTCCCGCGCCGAGGAACCGCCCGAGGTCAAGGCCCTGGAGGGCTCCACCCTGGAGTGGGGCACCATGCGGGTGATCGCCCAGCTGGGCAAGGTGCCGGATTTGATATTTGACCGGGGGGAGGCGGGCAAGGAACCGGTTCTGAGGCTCTTGGCCCAAAACCCCGCCGAGATCGTGGCCAAGCTGTTAAAGCTGGCCCATAAGGATTGAGGACATGAGCGAAACGCAACTGACCGCCGCCCGCGCAGGCAAGATCACCGAGGCCATGGAGTTCGTGGCCCAGGCCGAAGGCGTGGAGGTCGACAAGTTAAAAGACTCGGTGGCCAGCGGCCGGGTGGCCATTCCCGCCAACCCGGCCCACGCCAACCTGCAGCCCCGGGGTGTGGGCGAGGGCCTTTCGGTGAAGGTAAACGCCAACATCGGCACCAGCCCGGACCGGGCGGACGCGGCCGAGGAAAAGGCCAAGCTGGCCGCCGCCCTGGAGGCCGGGGCCGACGCGGTGATGGACCTGTCCACTGGCGGCGACCTGGTGGCCATGCGTTTGCAGGTGCTGGAGAACTGCCCGGTGCCGGTGGGCACGGTGCCCATCTACCAGGCCGCGGCCGAGGCCGCCGAACAGGACCGGGGGGTGGTGGACCTGACCGCCGAGGACATCTTCAAGGTGATCGAACAGCAGGCCCTTGAAGGCGTGGACTTCATGACCGTACACTGCGGGGTTACCCGCTCGGTCTGCGAGCACCTGCGTGAAGAAGGCCGGGTCACCGACATCGTCAGCCGGGGCGGCTCTTTTTTGGCCTGCTGGATGGTGGCCAACCAGGCGGAAAACCCACTGTATGAGCAATACGACCGCCTGCTGGAAATACTGCGGGAACATGACGTGACCATCAGCCTGGGCGACGGCCTCAGGCCCGGCTGCCTGTCTGATGCCACCGACCGGGCCCAGATCTCGGAGTTGATCACCCTGGGCGAGTTAACCCAGCGGGCCTGGGAGGCCGGAGTGCAGGTGATGATCGAGGGGCCGGGGCACGTGCCCCTGGACCAGGTGCAGGCCAACGTGCAGATCCAAAAGCGGCTCTGCCACGGCGCGCCTTTCTACGTGCTGGGCCCCCTGGTCACCGACGTGGCCGCAGGACACGACCACGTGGCCTGCGCCATCGGAGGGGCCTTGGCCGCCTGGGCCGGGGCGGACTTTTTGTGCTACGTAACCCCCACCGAACACCTGGCCCTGCCCGGGCCGGATGACGTATACGAAGGCGTGGTCACCACCCGCATCGCGGCGCACGCGGCTGACATCGCCCGGGGCAACCCCCAGGCCATCGCCCGCGACCGGGCCATGGCCGA
>JANQFN010000046.1 GCA_028277825.1 Desulfarculaceae bacterium | reverse complement strand
ACTGCGGGGTGGCCGCCCTGGAGGCGGACCCGGCCTCGCCGGCGGAGGTGGCCCGCGCCGCCACCGAAAGCCTGGGCCTGGTGAACCTGGGCCTGGAGGTGCTGGCCGGCGGTGACCCGGCCAAGGCCCGCAGCATCGTGGCCCGCCTGAGTCTGGCCGCCCTGGCCCGCCAGGGGGCCCAGGCCGTCCGCGAACTGAGCCTGCGCGCCTGGGTCCTGGTCAGGGAGGGCTGGCTCAAGGACATGCCCACCGGCCTGATGTCCCTGGATGATCCCCTGGATCACTGGCTGGCCGGGCTGATCTTCCCCCAGCCCCGCTGCTACGACCCCGCCCTGGGCGACGGCCGGGAGTACCGCTCATTCTTGAGCCAGGCCGACCTGGAGGCCGCCGAGGCCAACCTGCGCCTGGCCGAGTTCTGGGGCGAGCTTTTGTTCAAGCTCATGGGGCTCAAGCCCCAGGAGGTGGCTGCCCTCTGGAAAGATCCTTTTTGGCCGGAGGACCCCGAACAGATCAAGCTGCGGCACCTGTTGGGAACCTGGCTGGCCCGCCGGGCCCTGGGCCTGCCCGGCCTGGAGCCCATCCCCCGAGAACGCTTGAATGCGGCGGTGGCCGCTCTGCAAAAAGGATTGGGCGGGGCCCTGGAGCGGGAGATCGATCAGTCGCTGAGAGCCCTGGATGACCCCGGCCAGGTGCAATTGGCTCGGCGCGCCCTGCAAGATATGCTAAAAGGCCTGCAAGCCGAGTTGAACGGCCTTAACCCGGAGCAGGATTTGGACCCACGCTATATATCGGGGCTCATTGTGGCGCCATGAGAGACGAACAGACCCAAATACGCCAGGTGCACAGCATCTTTAGCCGGGTGGTACCGGTTTACGACATGCTCAACCACGTGCTCAGCGGCGGCCAGGACATCCGCTGGCGCAGCTTCGCCGCCAGGTGCCTGCGCCCCGGCCCCACCGGCCGGGTGTTGGACGTGGCCACCGGCACCGGCGATCTGGCCCTGAAAATAGCCTGCCTGCCTCACCGCCCCCTGGTGATCGGCCTGGACCTGGTCACCGCCATGCTGGCCCCGGCCCTGAAAAAGGCCGAGGAAAACGGCTGTCAGATGCGGCTGTTGGCCGGCGACGGTACCAGGCTGCCCTTTGGGGACGACTCCTTTGACGCGGTGACCATCGCCTTTGGCATCCGCAACATCCCCCGCCGCCGCTCGGCGCTGCAGGAGATGCTCCGGGTGTTGGTGCCCGGCGGGCGCATCTATGTCCTGGAGTTCACCACCCCCACCAATCCCTTTATCCGCCGCAGCTACCACCGCTATCTGGTGAGGGTGTTGCCCAAGATCGCCGGCTGGGTGTCCGGCGACGCCGACAGTTACCGCTACCTGGCCGAGACCATCCTGGAGTTTCCCACCCCCGAGGCCTTTCGGGGGGAGATGAACGACTCCGGCCTGGCCGCGCCCCGCTCCTACCCCATGACCCGGGGGGTGGCCTGGCTGCACGTGGCTGAAAAGCCCTGCCCGCCGGGCACGGATTATCGGGATTTCCTGGCCCAGAAGGCCCCGCCGGACGACTGCACCATATAACCCGGGCAGAGCGGCGCTTCACACCGGCCGGCTGATGACGCTCACCTTCTTGTCCAGATACTTGCCGTAGAGCTTGACCGCCTTCTCCAGGTAGTCGGAGAAGGCCATGTCGTGCTCACCCGCTTTGGCCCGGGCCCGCTCCAGGGCGGCGGCGTCCAGCACCACCGTGGCCGACACCCTCAGCTTCTCGGGCCGCTGTTGTTTTCGTCTGGCCGCCATGGCACCTTCTCCGCTGGCTTGGGCGTGTTATATTGAGGCCCGCCCGGCGGGCGAACCGCGATCTTGGGAAGGAGTATAGCATGCAGCTTTTGTTTCTGGGCACCGGCGGGGCCTGGGGTCTGCCCGAGCACCAGTGTCCCTGCGCCACTTGCGCCCACCTGCGCGCCATTGGGGAGCAGCGCACCCGCACCAGCCTCTGGCTGCAGGGCCCGGCCCGGGTGCTGATCGACCCCGGGCCAGACCTGCGCGCCCAGCTCATGCGCGAGGACCTGCCCCGGCCTGACGCGGTTTTGATCACCCACGAGCACGGCGACCACTATTTGGGCCTGGACGACCTGCTCTGCTATCGTCGCAATCTGCCCCCCGAGGACTGGCAACCCATTCCGGTCTACGCCAGCCAGGAGACCTGGCAACAGGTGGAGGTGCGTTTCGGCTATTTGTTGGGCAGCCTGCTGGAAAAGCGCCTGGCCGTCCCCGGCCGGGAGTTGAGCGGCGAACCCTTCGGCCCCACCCTGGCCTGCCGCCCGGTCAAGACCGACCACGGCCCCATTCCCAAGGGTTCGGTGGGCTATGTGCTCACCGACCGCAGCGGCCTCCGGCCAATCAGCCTGGGCTGCACCAGCGACCTGATGCGCGTCTCCGAAACGGAGGGTTTTGCCGGGCTGGACCTGCTGGTCTGCCAGAGCCACTTTGTGCACGAACCGGCGATAAACCGGGCCAACCACCTCAGCCTGCAGCGGGCCCTGCCCCTGCTGGCCCAGTGGCAACCGGGCCGGGTCTATCTGGTGCATTTGTCTTGTCAGGACTTCATCCCTGGCGACGATGAGGCCAACCGCATGCTCAAGAAATATGAGCCCAGCGAACCCTTGCGCGACCCGGCCGGCCGGCCCTACCCCATTCCCCGGGACCAGGCCGCCTGGCAGGCCCTGGCGGAAAGGGTGTTTGGGGATCATGGTCTGAACATGCCGGTGACCGTGGCCGCAGACGGCCTCAGGGTGGAGCTTTAGGCCATGGGCCTCGGGCCGGCGGCACGCCTACGCTGGGCGGCGTTGTGCTTGTTTGGGCTGTTGGCCGTTTCCCAGGCCCTGGCCGCCGGAGACGAGGCCGCCCTGGTGTATGTCAACGACGGGGACACCCTCACCGTGAAGTTCAAGGGCAAAGAGCAGTTGGTGCGCCTGATCGGGGTGGACGCGCCGGAGATGCACCACAGCAAGGGCCTGGAGCGCCGGGCCAAGCGTTGGCAACGCTCTCAGCTCCAGGAGGCCCGCGCCGGGGCCGCCGCCCGCCAGGCGGTGCAGGAGGTTTTGAGGCCCGGCGAGAAGGTGCGCCTGGCCTGGGGCAAAAAACGCCGCGACCGCTACGGCCGTTTGTTGGCCTATGTTTATCTGCCCGGTGGCGCCATGCTCAATGAATGGTTGATCAGCGCCGGATATGCCCGCGCCTTTCGTAAATTCAAGCACCGCTACAAGTCTGAGTTTCTGCGCCTGGAAAAGATCGCCCGCCAGGAAAAGCGGGGCCTGTGGGCCCAGGGTGGGCCTTGAGCTATTAAAAAGCCTCTTTCAATTATCCTCTACGGAGGCGTTCCCCAATGGTGTCGAAGAGGTAGGGAAAGGGAAAAGTCCCAAGGTTTGCCAAAGCTCTTCCCTGGTCAGGTGAGCGGCGGCTTGGGTGGTGGGAGCGCTTTGCACAGGCCCTTGGTTCACAAATTGAAAGGCAATTGCAAGACAGTTGACTCAGCAGGTAGTTCAGCGGCGACTCCGCCAGCCCAGGCCAGCCCTACGAGCAACTGTATTGATTTTCCAGAAGCGACCCTTTATTAACCACTCTTCTTCTTATCTCTTCCCTCAAGGCACCTTTTTGAGCACTGGCCGGTCTTGGCTGTCCAGTTCCACGGCCAAACCATAGGACCTGGCGATCTCCATGGCCGGGCGGCCCAACAAAAGCTCCAATTCAGAGGGGCTGTAACCGTAGCGCTCAGCGATAGCATGGCGCAGGCCATGGTCCTTTTCCATGAAGGCCAGGGTCTGTTGGGACGCTTCCGAGTCGCCTTCGGCCGCGGCCTTCAGCAAGCGGGCCAATTCCTCAGCGGGCAGCTTGCGCTCGAACTCGGCGGCCAAGGCCAGAGCGGTCTCATCGCCGGCGAACACCTGGGCCCGGCTCAGGCGGGGGCGGTCCTGCAACTGGCCGGCGTGTCGGTTGGACCAGCACTCCAGCCAGCGGCACTGCAAGGGACGTTGTTCGTAAATGCCACAACGGTGGTCCCGCAAAAAAACGCAGCCACCGCCCGGCCCTTCGCGCAGCTTAATCAGTTCCTGGTCCAAAGACTCCAGACGCTCCGCGCGGGCGGAATAGGCCTCTTCGCCGGCGCGCAGGGTGTAGAAGTGCTCCCGGCCCGGCCCGGCCTCGCTCAAGAGGGTGGCGTCTTCCTGGTAAAGGGTGGGGCTGCTTACCCGGCAGCAGGTGCCGCAGGCCACACAGGTCTGCGCCGCGGCCAGGGCCTCCAGGCCGGCGGCTAGCTCTTGTATTGGGGGGGGGCTGGTGTCAGTCAAAGCGGCGGCTAGGAGACGGCTCAGGCCGGGGTCCCGGTTGACCAGGGCCGTGGCGCCGGCCTGGTCCGTGCCGCGCAATTCAACCAAGACTGCAGCGCACTCCTGTGCCGCCGCAGCCGGGCCCTGGGCCAAAGCCCGGATCAGGCGCTCCGCTAGTTGGTTGATTTCATTATCACCGGGTGCCATTTGATTTCAGTGCGAGACTAGGTTGGCTCCTTGCGGGCCGCATTAGTTTGTAAACATACCGCTTTTTCAGATATCTGGCACAGCCAGCCGCCGGCAGACGAGGCGCCCGGTGAGCGACAGCCGGAGGTGTAGGTGAAGCTACATCGAGGCTGGAGCGAAACCGGCAACAATGTATGCCGGTGACTGGCGAAGCCAGATCACACCTCAATGGCGCCGGCTTTATCCACCAGCCGCTGCGAATTGGCGAAGCACTCCGCCACCTGCGATGGCGTCAGACCGGCGTTGAGCCCCACGCTCTCGGCAAAGGCCGGGTCCATCAGGTCGCGGGGCGCGTGGGCGTCGGAATTGATGCACAACAGGGCGCCGGCGGCCAGGGCCAGCCGGGCCAGGTGCCCGTTGCCCAGGCTGTGGCCGCCCCGGGCCGATATCTCCAGCATTACGCCTTTCTCGGCGGCCAGTTCCACCTCTGCCTGGGTGATCTGCCCCGGGTGGGCCAAGATGTCCACTCCGGCCTCGATGGCCGCCCGGTTGGTGCCCGGAGCCACCGGCTCCACCGGGCTCTCGCCGTGCACCACCACCAACTGGGCCCCCAGGTCATAGGCCTGCCGGGTCAGGGGCGCGATCAGAGCCGGCGGCAGATGGGTCAGCTCGATACCAGCCAGGGTCTTGATCCGGTGGTGGGGGTTGAGCCCCTCGGCGGCGGCCACCAGGCGGGGCACGATGAAATCCAGGTTGCTCATGTCGGCGTGGTCGGTGAGCGCCACCGCGGTCAGCCCCTTGGCCTCGCAGCGCTGCACCAGCTCCGCCGGCAGCAAGCCACCGTCGCTGTACAGGGTGTGGGTGTGCAGATCGATCACGAAAAGCCTCTTTTCAAGTTTGCGCCGGCGCTCGCTGCCGCCGGCATCATCCCCTAGCCTGCCGGCCGGGTTGTTACGCGAAGCGGACCTCCCAGCGGCACCATTGGTCTTTGGGGTGGTCGCCGGGTGGGCAAAAGGAGCAGGTAAATTTAAGCCGCGGGTTGAGGGTTTCCAAAAAAGTGCTGAAATAGTTCACCCCGGTCTGCTGGCAAGCGAACTCGCCCAGGCCCTTCCTGATCCGGGCCTTCTGGGGCAGACAGTCGGTCACCCAAAGATAACAGCGATCGCCCTCCACCTCGGCCCGGGCGCCCAGCATGCCCCAGATGGGGGTGAGCAGAAAAATGCGTTGCACCTCTTCCAGGCTCTGGACTTGCTGGATGCCCAACACCTTCATCAGACGCCGGGCCTCGTTGGAGCCGTAGCGGTGCCACATCTCCTCGTCCACCTCCAGGGCGGCCTGGTGGCCCCAGCGCTTTTCCACCCCCAAAAACCACAGACCGTCCAAGACCAGCCCCTGACGGCCGAAAGCCACCAGGAGTTCGATCAACTCCTGGCGGGACAGTTTGGCGTATTCCTCGCGGCTGGTGCCCGGCGGCATGCTACTTACCTCGGCCTACATCTTGTACTTGCCGAAGTCGTCCGGGGCCATGCTCTCCAAGACGTCCTTCCAGTCCTTTTCAGTCTCCGGTTCCCCCATCTGCCCGGGCACCACCGAATTGTCCAAGACTTCCTGGGCCACATAGATGGGGGCCTTGGCCCGAAGCGCCAGGGCGATGGCGTCGGAGGGGCGGCTGTCCAGGGTGGATTTGCCCTGGGGGCCCTCCAAATGGATCAGAGCGTAGAAGGTGTTGTCCTTGAGCTCGGTGACCTCCACCCGGGTCACCGTGCAGCCCAGGTGAGTAACGAAATTCTTCAACAGGTCGTGGGTCATGGGCCGGGAAAAAGAGACCTCCTCCAGTTCGCTGGCGATGGCGGTGGCCTCCAAAAGCCCTATCCAGATGGGCAGGGTTTTTTCGCCGGTCACGTCCTTTAGCACCAATATGGGGCTGTTGGAAGACGGATCGATGGTCAGGCCATGCACGGTCATGCGTATCATGAGGCCTCGCTCCTTTCTCGCTGCTCCAGGCTGCCCAAAAGCGAGCTTTGCTTGCCCTCCGCCACCCGCACCGCCACCAGGCGCCCCACCAGTTCCGGCCCGCCGGCGAAGTTCACCACCCGCCCGGCCCGGCTGCGCCCGGTGAGTCGGCCTTGGCCTTTCTGGGCCGGACCCTCCACCAGAACTTCTTCAACCCGGCCGATGAGTTGGCGGTGCATTTGGCGGCCGATTTCCCGCTGGCGCTCCTGCAAGGTCACCAGCCGGCGCGACTTGGTCTCCTCGTCCAGTTTACCATCCAGGGACGAGGCGCGGGTGAAAGGCCGGTCCGAGTACTTGAAGCTGTAGATGAAATCGTAGCGCACTTCATCCAAGAGGCTCAAGGACTGCGCGAAATCCGCCTCGCTTTCGCCGGGAAAGCCCACGATGAAATCGCCGCCCAGGGCCACGCCGGGCACCCGGCGGCGCAGTTCGGCGGCCAGGGCCAGATAATCCTCCCGGGAATAGCCCCGGCCCATGGCCTTTAAGATGCGGTTGCTGCCCGCCTGGGCCGGCAGATGGATCTGCTCCATCACCTTGGCCTCAGTGGCCATAGCCTCCATCAGGGCGGGCCCCAAATCCTTGGGGTGGCTGGTGGCGAAGCGGATGCGCCACAGGTCCTTGATGCCGGCCACCAGGTGCAAGAGCCCGGCGAAATCGCGGCCGTCCTCCGGGTCGCAATAGGAGTTCACGTTTTGGCCCAACAGGGTGATTTCGCGCACCCCGGCATCCACCAGGGCGTGGGCCTCCTCCAAAACCTCGGCCACCGGGCGGCTCTGCTCGCGGCCGCGCACATAGGGCACCACGCAATAGGAGCAATAGTTGTCACAGCCGCGCATCACCGTAAGCATGGCCTTGAGCCCGGGGGCCGGCGCCGGGGCCAAGGCCTGGGGCCGGTCCGGCGGGCGAGGCTCGGTAAAGGCCTGACGGCGGCCCTTTTGGGCTTCGGCCACCAGCTGGGGCAGCCGCTCCAGGGAGCCGGTGCCGAAAACGAAGTCCAGGTGGGGCACTTGCTTGAGCAGGCGGGCGCCCTCCTGTTGGGCCACACAGCCGCCCACCCCAATGAGCAATCCGGGGTTCTCTGCCTTTAGGCGCCGGAGACCGCCCAGATAGGAATAGACCTTCTGTTCGGCCCGTTCGCGCACCGAGCAGGTGTTGATTACGATCAGGTCGGCCCCCTGGGGCTGATCCATCTGGGCGTAACCCTCCCGGGCCAAAAGCCCGGCGATGCGGGCCGAGTCGTACTGGTTCATCTGGCAGCCAAAGGTGGCTATGTGCAGGCCTTTGGGCCCGGGGGCTCCCGGCATCTTGGTTTGCAACCAGCTTAAGGTGGAAGTATGTTTAGAAAAACTATACCTGGGCCCGGCGGCTGTGCAAGGCCTTTGGGCCGGGGGCTCACACGCGGTTTGCGGCTAGCCCGCATATTTCATGAAGGCCGTGTGTCCGGCTGCGCCAGCCACCGGTATACGGTGTTGCTGGCTGCGCTTGGGCCTCGACGTAGCTTTAGCTACGCCTGCGGCCCTCGCTTGCCACCGGTGTGCCACCGAGGGCAAAGCGGGTCGTGTTGGGGTGGCACCCGCTGAGATAACTGGCTCCCGGTGCGGCCCCCTGGCGGCCCAAGCCTTGGGCCGCCTTGTCTGCCGGCG
>JANQFN010000039.1 GCA_028277825.1 Desulfarculaceae bacterium | reverse complement strand
GGGCGCCTGGCACCTGCACACCCTTCAGTGAATGACCTACACCGTTGAGCCTTTCCCTTGTTGCTTTTCTCCTTCAAAACCTCTTTTGCCGCCCTGGGCCAAAGCCTGTGGGATTCGTCTTTGGCTTAATGACCGCCGCGAATAACAAAAACGGGGCCAGCCGATCAAGGCTGGCCCCGGGTTGGTTAGTTGGCCGGGCCCAAATTGGCCCGGCGGTTTGCGGGCTCTTTAGCCCTCCTTGGCAAAGCTATAGCCGCGCTCAATGCCCTTGGTGTTGAGTTCAAAGAACTTCTCCTTGCCCTTAAGCGCCGCCTCCATGCCGGTGACAACGTCTTCCAAGGGCAAGAGATCGCGCTTGGCGCACACCGCGCCGATCATCACCATGTTGGCCGCGCGTTCGCTGCCCACCTCGCGGGACAAATCCACCAGGGGCACCCGGAAGACCTCCACGTCGTCACGCTCCGGGCCCCACTTGATCAGGGACTCGTTGACCACGATCAGGCCGTCCTCAGCCACGGTGGGCTCGAACTTGTCCAAGGAGGGTCCGTTCATGGCCACCAGGATATCGGCCTGGCTGGCCACCGGCGAGGCGATAGGATCGGGAGACACCGTCACCGTGCAGTTGGCGGTGCCGCCGCGCATCTCCGCGCCGTAGGAGGGGAAAAAGGTTACGTTTAGGCCCTTGAGCATGGCGCCGTTGGAGAGAACATAGCCCATCAAGAGCACGCCCTGGCCGCCGAATCCTGCAAACTGAGTGCGTACCGACATGACTAGTCCTCGTATCCGGTGGTGTCTTTGATCACGCCCAGGGGGAAGGTCGCCATCATTTCGTTGTCAATGAATTCCCAGGCCTGCTGCGGCGTCTGCTTCATGTTGGTGGGGCAAGGCGACAATAGCTCCACCAGGCCGAAGCCCAGGCCGTCCACCTGCGCCTGGAAGCACTTCCTGATGGCCTTTTTGGCCTTTTTGACGCCCTTGAAGGAGTTTAAAGTGCAGCGCTCGATGAACACCGTGCCGTCGCACACCGCCAGCATCTGGGAGATGTCGATGGGCTTGCCGTCGCGGCTGGCGTCGCGTCCGCCGGGGGTGGTGGTGCTGGTGCCGCCGATCAGGGTGGTGGGGGCCATCTGCCCGCCGGTCATGCCGTAGATGGCGTTGTTGATGAATATACAGGATATGTTCTCGCCCCGGTTGGCGGCGTGGATGGTCTCGGCGGTGCCGATGGCGGCCAGGTCGCCGTCGCCCTGATAAGTGAGCACGAATTTGTCCGGGAGCACCCGCTTTACACCGGTGGCCACGGCCAGGGCCCGCCCGTGGGGTGCCTCCACCATGTCGAAGTTGAAGTAGTTATAGGCCAACACCGCACAGCCCACCGGTGGCACGCCGATGGTCTGCTCCCGAAGCCCCATTTCGTCCAGAACCTCGGCCACCAGACGGTGGGCCACCGAGTGGCCGCAACCGGGGCAGTAGTGCGTGGGCACGTCCTTGAGGGACTCGGGGCGGCGGAACACTTGTTTATAGGCAGCCTCGCTCATATCGCAATCCTCCGGCCCACCTTGCCGTCGCCCGCCAGCGACGACCTCAGGAAGGCAGCGGCGTCCGCCGGTGTGGGGATCACCCCACCGGGAACGCCGTAGAAGTCGATCTCGGCCCGTTCGCCGACCGAGAGCATAACGTCCTCCACCATTTGGCCGGCCGAGAGCTCGAACACCGCTATCTTGACATCGCTCTTGGCCAGGTCCCGAAGCGCCTGCTTGGGATAGGGCCACAGGGTGATGGGCCGGAAAAGTCCGGCCTTGATGCCCTCGGCGCGCAACTCGTCCACCGCCGCGCGAATGATGCGGCTGGCCGAGCCGTAGGCCACCGCGATGATCTCGGCGTCCTCGATGAGATACTCGTCCCACCTGAGTTCATTGGCCGTGATCTCATCGTATTTGGCCTGCAGCTTGAAGTTGTGCTGCATCAGCTCGCCCTGCTGGCCCAACAGCATGGAGAAGATGGCCCGGGGCTCGCGGCCCGCGCAGCCGTCCACGATGTAGTCTTTGGGCGGCAGGTCAGCCGGGTCGATGGGGTCGGGCAAAACCACCGGCTCCATCACCTGGCCGATCAGGCCGTCGCCCAACAGCATCACCGGAGTGCGGTACTTGTCGGCCAGGTCAAAGGCGGTGAAGGTCAGCTCGGCCAATTCCTGGCAGCTGTCCGGGGCCAGCACCGGGGTGCGGTAGTCGCCGTGGGCGCCGCCGCGGGTGGCCTGGAAATAGTCCGCCGCCGAGGCCGCGATGTTGCCCAGGCCGGGGCCGCCGCGCATCATGTTGGCGATAACCGCGGGCAGCTCCTGGCCCGCCAGATAGGAGATGCCCTCTTGCTTGAGGCTCACCCCGGGCGAGGAGGAGGAGGTGAGGGCCCGGGCGCCGGCCGCGGCCGCGCCCAATACCATGTTGATGGCAGAGACTTCGCTCTCGGCCTGGATAAAGGTGCCGCCCACCTCGGGCAGGCGCCATGACAGATACTCCGGCAGCTCGTTTTGCGGCGTGATGGGATAACCGAAAAAGTATCGGCAACCCGCCCGCACCGCGGCTTCAGCCAGAGTGTCCGAACCTCTCATCAGCACTTTTTCACTGGGCACGGTACACCTCGATAGCCAGGTCGGGGCAAATCACCGCGCACATGGTGCAGGCGTTGCAGCCCTTCCCGTCCTCAGGGTTTTCAATAAACGCCGCCGGCGCATAGCCGGTTTTGTTCAGTTCGTCCGACACTTCGATCACCGAGCGCGGGCACACCTGCAAACAGAGATGACAACCCTTGCACCGGTCGCGATCGATTTTGATGAATCCCTTGGCCATAAGACCTCCCAGCCAGGTATCCTCGGCGCCCTCATTTGCCTTCCACCGTCTCACACAGCACCGGACCTGCCTTGTCCGGGCGACAGGTCCTCGGCGGGTCACCGGAATGTAAAAGTCAGTTGATCAAACAATCTTAAGCTTTATATCGTGAATGCACAGGCTCCGCACCAAAAAAGGGCGCTTTTCCCTATAAAAAATGGACTTTTTGATTTCACACGTTCTTTGCCCTAAGTCAAGGAAATAATTCCCCAACAGATGTTATTCCAACATAAGAAACCCCGGCCCGTCGTTTTCGGGCCGGGGTTGGGTGCTCAGAGGCTGCTATCAGTCGTTGTCTGCGCTTGCTCGCTTGGCTTCCGCTTGCTTTTGAGCCTTCTTTTTCTTCCTGCCCTCGCCCATGCGTTGGAAGATGGCGTAGACCGGCGGCGTCAGGATCACCCCCATCATGGTGGCGGCCAGCATGCCCCCGAACACGGCGGTACCCAGGGCCACCCGGCTGCCGGCGCCGGCGCCGGTGGCGATCAGCAGAGGAATCACGCCCAGGATGAAGGAGAAGGCGGTCATCAGAATGGGCCTGAAGCGCAGACGCGCCGCCTCCAGAGCCGCCTCGGCGATGCCCATGCCCTCCTGGTACTTGTCACGGGCAAACTCCACGATCAAAATGGCGTTTTTGGACGCAAGTCCGATAAGGAGTACCAGGCCGATTTGGGTGTAGACGTTGTTGTCCAGCTCCCTGACCTTGATGGCCAAAAAGGCGCCCAAGAGCGCCATGGGCACTGCCAGGATCACCGGCGCGGGCAGCTTCCAGCTCTCGTATTGCGCGGCCAGCACCAGGAACACGAACACCGCGGCCATGGCCAGTATCAGGCCGGCGCCAGTGCCCGCGGCCTGTTCCTGGTAGGAGACCCCGGTCCATTCGTAGGCCATGGAGGCGGGCAGCTTTTCCTTGCTCAACTGGGCCATCAGGGCCATGGCCTGACCCGAAGAAAAGCCCGGAGCCGGGCTGCCGCGCACATTGGCCGAGGTGTACATGTTGTAGCGGGTGATCACCTGGGGTCCGAAGGTCTCCTCCACCGAGGCCAGGGTGCCCAGGGGCAGCATCTGGCCGGCCCGGTTGCGCACCTCCAGGGCCCGGATATCGCTGGCCCGGGCCCGGAAGCGGGCATCAGCCTGGATGTTGACCTGGTAGGTGCGCCCGAACTTGTTGAAGTCGTTCACATAGGACGAACCCAAATAGGCCTGCAGGGTGTAGAAAACGCTGGAAAGGGGCACGTCCAGGGACATGACCTTGTCCCGGTCCACATCCACGAACAACTGGGGCACGTTGGCCCTGAAGCTGCTGTAGAGCCCCACCAGCCCGTCCTGGGTGTTGCCGTCGGCCACCAGTTCACTGGC
>JANQFN010000020.1 GCA_028277825.1 Desulfarculaceae bacterium | reverse complement strand
CAGCCGGCTCAACTCCAGGCCGGGCAGCCGGGTGTAGGTCCCCTTGCGCACCTGTTCCAGGATGTCGATCACCTTGAGCACGTAGGCGAACGAATCCTTATAGTCGGCCAACAGCGCCGGGTCGCAGCCCACCAGCTGGCGGCTGGTCAGGCGGGTCTCCACCTGGGCCAGGGTTTCGGGCGGGCGCCGGCGGCTGCCGTGCATCACCAAAAGGGTGTCCGGGAAGCTGCCGCTAATTTCGTAGCGCGCCTGCCATTCGGCGGCCTGCACCTCGGGCAGCACGCTGTCCAGCCGGCCCAGATCGAACATCTTGCCCAGCCAGCGCCGCCAGGCGGCCAGGACGCGTTGGTCCGAGCCCCGGGGCAGAGGCAGGTCCTGGTACTCCAGCCGGTCTATCTCCCGAGGCTCCATCTGGCTGAGGCTGCGACCCTCCAAGAGACCCTCCACGGTCTCGTGGTAGATCCCCAGGCCGGTGAGGAAGGCCTCGAAATCGAAACGGTTGACCTCCATATTTAAACCCGCCTTGCTCTGGTAGCGGCGGCGGGTTTTGTAGATGTGACTGAAGATCAAAAAACGCTTGAACTCTTCCAGGCTTTTAAAGCGCACCTTCATTTTTTGGCGTGAGCTGGGCACCGGGCGCTGGGCGATGCAGACCAACTCGCCGTCGGCCGACAAAAGGTCATAGAGCCTGGCGCCCATGAAGTGGCCGAAGTCCTCCAGACCCTGCCGGTCCTCTGGTGGTTCCCGTCCTTCTTGGGCCAGCAGGTCCAAAATAAACCGGCGCGGACCGCCCATGAGCACCAGCGCGTCCAGGGGCTGGCGTTCGGCGGTGAGCTGGTCCAGGCTGCTGAGCAGGTTGAAGTCCAGATGGGGCATGCGCCCTTGCAACTCGGGGATTAAAAGTTCACTCTCTGAGGCCAATATACCCACGCGCATGGTCTCGCGCAGACGCCGGGCCAGGTGCCCGCTCAAAAAGCTGGTGATCTCATCGGCCTTGGCCCGAACCTCCACCAGGAAGTTGGCCACGTAATGGCGGGGTATCAAATAAAAAGGCCGGCCGCGCCGGCTGTAGCGGATCAAAAGGCCCAGGCGTTTGAAGATGTCATTCAGGCCGCGGTAATAGGCCGAGACCTTGGCCGGGTCGTTTAAGTCCACCGCCTCCATGAGGCTGGCCTCTTCCGGCGGCAGGGCGGTCTGCTCGAACAGGCCCAGGCCGTAGGCGTTGCCCCCCAGGCGGTCGGGCAAAAAGCTGGGGTGATCCTCGGCGGGGTAGGTGCCCAGAGGCACGTCCTCGGGATCAATGCCCATCTCGGAGAAGCGCTCGGGATCGATAAAACGATAAAGGCCCGAGAACCTTCTCACTTCCGGGGGCAGGGCTGCCTTGGAAACGGATGCGGACACCTCAGCCCTCTCCTAGCAAGGTCAATGAATGTTAACCCCCTAAAATGAAAGTGTCAATGCGGCTTGACCCCAAGCGGGGCAGCGTTTAGTCTGAAGCGGTGCACCCCAGTGTGAATTCCCCGGGTTTTGGAGGCGGATGATGCCTACGGCTGAGGACCTTATCGCGCATATTGCCCAGTATGGTCCAGAGGTTATCCAGGCCCAGCGCCAACTGGTGGCCATCCCGGCTCTGGGGCCTGACAACGGCGGCCAGGGCGAGCTGAAAAAGGCCGAATTGGTGCAGGCTTGGCTGCATGAGTTGGGCCTGGAGATCAGCCGAGTGGACGCGCCGGATGAGCGGGTGGCGGCAGGCATCAGGCCCAATCTGCTGGGGGTGTTGCCCGGCGGCGATGGCCCCAAGGTGTGGGTGCTGAGCCATCTGGACGTGGTGCCCGAGGGCGATCTGGCGCTGTGGAACGGCGATCCCTGGCAGCTCAGAGAGGAAGGCGACCTGATCTACGGCCGGGGCGTGCAAGACAACCACGGCGGCCTGGTCTCTTCCCTGTTGGCCCTCAAGGCCCTCAAGGAGTTGGACATCACCCCGCCGGGCCCGGCCGGCTTCATCGCGGTGAGCGACGAGGAGACCGGCTCGGCCTACGGCCTGGACTATTTGCTTGAAAAGCGGCCGGAGTTGTTCTCCGCCGATGACCTCATCGTGGTGCCCGACGCCGGCGAGCCCGACGGCGCCTTCATCGAGGTGGCGGAAAAGTCCATCCTCTGGCTCAAAGTGGAGGTGAACGGCCGGCAAGTGCACGGCTCCACCCCCCACAAGGGAGTCAACGCGCTCTACGCCTCGGCCCGCATGATGGTGGCCGCCCGCCATTTGGCCGAACGCTTCGGCAAACAGGACGAGCTATTCGACCCCATGGTATCCACCTGCGAACCCACGGCCAAAGAGGCTGGGGTGGAAAACATCAACACCGTTCCCGGCCGCGACGTCTTTTATCTGGACTGCCGCCTGCTGCCGGGCATAGACATCCAAGAGGTGTTGGCCGCCTTCCGGGAAGCCTTCGGCACCATCGCCCAGCAAGAAGGCGCCAGCGTGAGGGTCGAGCCGGTGATGAGCCTGCAGGCCCCGGAGGCCACCCCACCCGGTGCGCCGGTGGTGGGTGCGCTCAAGAGCGCCATCGCCAAAGTCCACGGCCTGGACGCCCGGGCCGGCGGTGTGGGCGGCGGCACCGTGGCGGCGTTTTTTCGGAAACAGGGCCTGCCGGTGGCGGTGTGGAGCACCTGCGAGCACTCGGTGCATCAGCCCGACGAGTTCGCCCGCGTCTCCAGCCAGATAAAGGACGCCCAGGTCTTCGCCCTGCTCTACGCGGGGCTTTACTAAAGGCCGGGCGGCAAGTATAAAGAACCGGGCCCATGCCTGCCCAGGGCCCCGCAACCCCTGGCGCCGCCTGTGAGGCGGCGCAAACCCTAGGTGGAGTAGCCAACATGAAAAAGTTGAGCCTGATTTTAACCCTGGGCCTGGCCCTGATCTTTTGTTTGAGCAGCGCGGCCACCGCCGGTCCGGTGCTGGACCGCATCTTGAAAAACAAGGAGCTGGTGGTGGGCACCAACGCCGCCTATCCGCCGTTTACGGTAAAAAGCACCACCGGCAAGGTGATCGGCCTGGACATGGACCTGGCCCAGGCCCTGGCCGATTCCCTGCACGTCAAGCTCAAGGTCAAGACCATGCCTTTCCCCGAGCTTTTGAAGGCCCTCGAGGCGGGTCAGGTGGACCTGGGCCTATCCGGCATCACCATGCTGCCCCAGCGCAACATGAAGATGGCCTTTGTGGGGCCCTACTTCGTCACCGGCCAGGGCGTCCTGTTGAAGGCCACCATGGCCGCCACCATCCGGAGCATCAAGGACGTGGACAAGCCCTCCATCACCATAGCGGTGGCCAAGGCCACCACCGGCGAGGAAGCGGCCAAGATGGTCTTGAAACAGGCCAAGATCGTGGCCCAGCCCACCATGAAGGCCGCGTTGCAGATGCTCTTGGACGGCAAGGCCAACGCCGTGGTGGCTGACTTCCCCTACACCGCCCTGGCCGCCTACCGCCACCCCAAGGCCGGCCTGGCCGCCCTGGAAAAGCCCTTTACCTATGAGCCGCTGGGCATGGCCGCCCCCAAGGGCGACGCCCTGTGGACCAACCTGCTGCGCAATTTCCTGGGCTCCATGATGCAGTCGGGCACTTTAAAGCGCCTGCAGATCAAATGGTTCAAAAACGCCGGCTGGATGAAGCAGTTGCCCAAGTAGGCGCCTGACAAAGCCGCCGGCCGGCGGTCAAAAATAGCAAGGCCCGGATGGGATGGCGATGCCGTCTCCTCCTGGCCTTTTTTAATTTCAGAGGAGTTCTAACCCTGGTCGGCGCCGCACTCCGGGCAGACTATCTTGGTGCCGGCCTTGGTCTTTTTTTCCAGGACAAAGGGATAATTACACTGCGAACAGGGCGTGGGCAGCGGCTTGTGCCAGGAGGCGTAGTCGCATTTGGGATAGGCGTCGCAGCCGTAAAAGGTCTTGCCCCGGCGCGAGCGCTTCTCCACCAGTTCCTCGCCGCACTGGGGGCACTTGACCCCCACCGGCATGCCGCGGGAATAGCGGCACTTGGGGTAGTTGGAGCAGGAAATGAAGCGGCCGCCGGCCCGGGTGGGCTTGATCACCAGGTCGCCGCCGCACTTGGGGCACTCCTCGCCCAGGGGCTCGGCCTTGGGCCTTTCGCCGGGCTGCCCGTTTTCGTCCAAGGGCCTTACATTTTTGCACTCGGGATAGCCGCTGCAGGCCAAAAAGGGCCCGTAGCGCCCCTTTTTGACCACCATGGGCCGGCCGCAGGTCTCGCATTCGACTCCCGGGTCCTCGGGCTGGGCCTCGGGCACGATGTTGCCCTTTTCGTCGCGCGAAAAATCAGAGGTGGTCTTGCACTCCGGATAGCCGCTGCAGGCCAGGAATTCGCCGTTTTTGCCCAGGCGGATCACCATCTTCTTGCCGCAGGTGGGGCAATCCACATCCGTGGCCAGGCCCTGGCCCTTTATCTGGCGCATGCCGGTCTGGGCCTTGTCCAGGGCCTGGGAAAAGGGGCCGTAGAACTCGCCCAAGAGTTTGCGCCAGTCGCGGCTGCCCTCCTCCACCTGATCCAGGGCCTCTTCCAGGCCGGCGGTGAAGCCCACCTCCATGATCTCGGGAAAGCTCTCAACCAAAAGATCGTTGACCACCAGGCCCATCTCGGTGGGGGCCAGATTGCGTTTGAGCTTTTTGACGTAGCCCCGGTCGGCCAGGGTGGAGAGGATGGCCGCGTAGGTGGAGGGCCGGCCGATGCCCTTTTCCTCCAGCTCCTTGACCAGGCTGGCCTCGGAGAAGCGCGGCGGCGGCTGGGTGAAGTGCTGCTTTGGGTCCAGGCCGACGAGTTTGAGGGTCTGGCCCTCTTTCAGCGGAGGCAGCAGGCCCTTTTGGTCCTGGCTGTTTTTGTTGTTGCCGTTGTCTTTGCCCTCCACGTAGACCGCCGTGAAACCGGGGAAGACCATCACCTGCCCGTTGGCCTTAAACAGCCCCGGCCCGGAGGTGATCTCGGCCTGGGTGCGGTCGTACACCGCCGGGGCCATCTGGCAGGCCACGAAGCGGTTCCAGATCAGGCGGTAGAGGTTCAGTTCATCCTTGTTCAGATAGGCGGCCATGGCCTCGGGCGTGCGCAGGGCGCTGGTGGGGCGGATGGCCTCATGCGCCTCCTGGGCGCTCTTACGGGACTTGTAGGCGTTGGCCTTGGCCGGCAGGTAGTCTTTCCCGTAGCGTTGGGCGATCAGCCCGCGGACCTCCTCCACCGCCGGCCCCGCCAGGCGGGTGGAGTCGGTGCGCATGTAGGTGATCAGGCCCACCGCGCCCTGATCGGTCTCCTTGCCCTCATACAAGCGCTGGGCCAGGCCCATGGTGCGCTTGGGTGTGTAGCCCAGCTTGCGGTGGGCTTCCTGCTGCAGGGTGGAAGTGATGAAGGGCGGGGCGGGGCGGCGCTGGTGCTTTCTCTTTTTCACCGGCCCCACCAGGAACTCGCCGTCCTTGACCGCGTTCAGCGCGGCCATGGTGTCGGTCTCGTTGTCCGGCTCGAACTTCTTGCCCTCGAATTTGGCCAGGCGGGCGGCAAACGGCGGCGGCTGGTCGCCCTCCAGGTTGGCGGTGAGGGTCCAATATTCCCGGGGCACAAAGGCCTGGATGGCGCGCTCGCGCTCCACGATGAGCCTGAGCGCCACCGATTGCACCCGGCCGGCGGAAAGCCCGCCGCGCACCTTTTTCCACAGCAGGGGCGATATCTGGTAGCCCACCAGCCGATCCAACACCCGGCGGGCCTGCTGGCTGTCGTAGCGGTGCTCGTCCAGGTGCTCGGGCGAGGCCACCGCCTTTAAGATGGCGTCCTTGGTCAACTCGTGGAACAAGACCCGGCGGTAGTCCTCCAGGGGCCGGCCCAACTGCTGGGCGATGTGCCAGGCGATGGCCTCGCCCTCCCGGTCTGGGTCCGGGGCCAAATAGACCTCATCAGCCTTTTTGGCCGCCTTCTTCAAATCGCTGACCACCTTCTTCTTGCCGTCGATCACCTGGTACTCGGGCTGGAAGCTCTCATCCAACTTGACGCCCAGCTTCTTTTTGGGCAGATCCACGATGTGCCCCACCGAGGCCTTGACCGTGAAATCCGGTCCCAGGTACTTCTTGATGGTGCGCGCCTTGGCCGGCGACTCCACTATGAGCAGGTTTTTAGCCATATCCTCACTTGCTGTCTAATCGTGTCGCGTATCGTCATAAGTTAAGTACATAGTGTTTTCCCGGCAACTCCAGGATGCGCTCGGAGAGCACCAGGTGCAAAAGCATGGTGCTCAACTCCCCCGGCTCCAGACCGCTCTGGCGGGCCAACACATCTATATGCACCGGTTCAGGCCCGATCAACTCCAGCAGCTCGGCCTCGACCGGGGGTAGCTCCTCGGCGGCTTCCGGACCGCTGGCCGCCGCGGAGGGCGCCGGGGGCAGGGCGCCGGGGGTCAAAAGCTCGCGCATGGAGCTGATCAGGCGGGCGCCCTGGCTGATCAGGGCGTTGGAGCCCTCGCTCATGGGCGCGCCCACCGGGCCGGGCACCGCGCACACCTCCCGCCCCTGGTCCATGGCGTGGCGGGCGGTGATCAAAGAGCCGCTCTTGATGCCGGCCTCCACCACCACCACCGCCCGGCTCAGGCCGCTGATGATGCGGTTTCTCACCGGGAAATTGGCCGCCGTGGGCCGGGTGCCCAGGGGGAACTCGGTCAGCACCGCGCCCTGGGCCGCCACCTCGGCGATCAGCTCGCGGTTCTCCCGGGGATAGGCCACGTTCAGGCCGCAGCCCAGCACGCCCACGGTGTGGCCGCCTTCATTCAAAGCCCCCTGATGGGCCACCGCGTCCACCCCCCGGGCCAGGCCGGAGATGAGGCTGATGCCGGCGGTGGCCAGGTCGCGGCCGAACTGGCCGGCCAGGCGGCGGCCATAGGGACTCATCTTGCGGCTGCCCACCACCGCCACCCCGCCTTCCAGGCAGCCGGTCAGGGAGCCCTTGAGGAACAACAGCGGCGGCGGGGCATAGATGCCGGCCAAAAGCGGCGGGTAGTCCTGGTCGCCCTGGCGGACCAGGCGCGCGCCCATACGCTCTAATGAAGCCATCTCCTTTTGGGGATCGGTGGAATAAGCCTTTTTGGAGATGGCCCGGGCGGTCTCCTCGCGCATTTTGGGCAGCGCCATCAGACTCTTCAGAGGCGCACCCAGGGCGGCCCCGGGCGAGCCGAAGGCCTTCAAAAGCCGCCCGTAGGTCACACTGCCCACGCCGGGAATCAGCCTGAGGGCCAGCCAGTCCAGGAGCTCTTGGTTGGCCGCGTTGGTGGAATTCTCCCCCATGGGGATAGGAAGCTAACCAGTGGGGGCGGCTCAGGTCAAGGGATTTTTATGTTTGGGCGGCTTCGCCAGAGGCCCATAAACTGTGTTGCCGGCTTCGCTCGCGCCTCGATGTAGTTTCAACTACACCTGCGGCGGTCGCTCGCCGGACGCCTTGCTTCTGGACTTCTGGCTGTGCCGCCGAGAGACGACCGTTTGGTTTTTCTTGCCATCATTAATAGACAAAAGCAGTTGTATTCACGGAGTGATTATTTTCATACCACACGGTTGTCGCCATGCTAACCCACCTTGTTCATCGCCCAGAATGCCATCTATAATGGTTTCACCTGCCTGAAAACGGTTCCCGCAAACTGCAAAAAGGAGAATCTGGTGGGTGCATTTTGGTTCTGGCAAAAGTGGCTGCTTTTAGTGGCCGCCCTGGTGGCGGCCTTCGGTCTGGCCCTGGCCCTGGGCAGCCGCAGCGGCGTGTTCCAGTTTTTCATGAGCCGCATCGACCCGGTGTTTTGGGGCCTCAACGGCCCCGGCGCCGCCGGCCAGGCCTTCCAGGGCTGGGTCTACGGCGCCTGGGGAGCCACCGTGGCCGGCTGGGGCCTGATCATGGTGTTTTTGGCCCACATACCTTTTAAGCGCCAAGAGCCCTGGGCCCGCAACTGCCTGGCCGTCTCTCTGGGCCTGTGGTATCTGTTCGACACCTTTTACTCCCTGTATTACTGGGTGTGGATCAACGTGGGCCTGAACACGGTGCTTTTGGCGGCCCTGGGGCTGCCCCTGTTCTTCACCTGGCGGGCCTTCGGCCAAAAATCTGAACCGTCTTCATAACTTGACACCATCTGCCCCGCGGGTTATGTTGCCCGCTGCGCCCGCCACGCACTCTTGCACAGGGCCCTTTCCCAGGGTCCCGGAGGAATAATTATGGCTCAGGATCTAGGCGAACGGCCCTGGTACGGCGACTGGCCCCGGGGCGTGCCCAAGATGATCGACTTTCCCCAGATAAGCCTGTCCGATCTCCTGCGCGAAACCGCCGCTTCCTATCCCGAGGACAAGGCCATCGTTTTTTTGGACTCGGTGATGAGCTACCGCGAGCTGGACGACGCGGTGGACGCCTTCGCCACCGGCCTAGCCAAGCTGGGGCTGACCAAGGGCGATGTGCTGGCCCTGATCCTGCCCAACTCGCCCCAGTTCGTGATCGCCTTTTACGCCGCCCAGCGCATCGGTGTGGCGGTAACCGCCATCAACCCCACCTACAAGGCCCTGGAGATCAAGCATCAACTCAATGACTCCGGCGCACAGGCCCTGGTGGTGCTGGACGCAGTGTTCGATGAAGCCGGCCGCATCCTGGCCGAGACCGGGGTCAAGCATTTAATCGGCACCAACGTGGCCGACTGTCTCAAGATAAGCGGACTTAAGAAGTGGCTGGGCAAGAAGCTGGGCAAAATCCCCACCGGGCCCCTGCCGGCAAACGCCCTCTCGTTCACAGACCTGTTGGCCACCACGCCCGACCCGCCCATCGTGGAGGTGGACCCGGTGAATGACGTGGCCGCCCTGCAATACACCGGCGGCACCACCGGCACCCCCAAGGGGGCCATGCTCACCTCCTATGGCTTGGTCTCCAACGCCCTGTCGGGCAAGGCCTGGATCGGCGAGGACTTCCCCCGCGACGCCGGCTGGGTGGGGGTGCTGCCTCTGTTCCACGTCTTCGCCATGACCTGCTGCATGAACATCGCCATCGCCACCGGCGGCTTCATGCTCCTGTTCCCCAAACCGCCCGAGGACATGAACGAGTGGGCCAAGGAGATGGAGAAGTGGGGCAAGGGCACCCAGCTGTGCATGGCTGGGGTGGCGGTGTTGTTCAACAAGATCAACAACACGCCGGGCCTGGAGAAGTACGACCTCAGCGGCCTGACCCGCTGCCTCTCCGGCGCCGGGCCCCTGCCCCGGGACGTACAGCTTACCTTTGAGGAGAAGTTCGGGGCCCTGGTGGTGGAGGGCTACGGCCTGAGCGAGTCCTCGCCGGTGGTGACGGCTAATCCATTTATCTTGCCCGAGGGTGCGGAGCGGGTGATGGGCTCCATCGGGCTGCCCTTCCCCAACACCGACCTGAAGATCATGGACATGGAGACCGGCGAGACCCAGATGGGCTTCGGCCCGGAAGAAGTGGGTGAGCTGTGCGTCAAGGGCCCCCAGGTGATGAAGGGCTACTTGAACCGGGACGAGGAGACCGCCTCCACCCTCAGGGACGGCTGGCTCTACACCGGTGACATCGCCTACATGAATGAGCGCGGCTGGACCTTCATCATGGACCGGGCCAAGGACCTGGTCAAACACAAGGGCTACAGCGTCTTCCCCAAGGAGGTGGAGGACTACATGTTCTCCCACCCCGACATCCTGGAGGTGGCGGTGATCGGCCTGCCCCATGACAAAGTGGGCGAGGTACTCAAGGCCTTTGTGGTGCTGCAGCCCGAAAGCGTGGGCCAGGTGGACGAGCAGGCCATCATCGACTGGTGTGCGGAGAACATGACCCACTACAAGGTGCCTTCCTTGGTGGAGTTCCGCGAGGAGCTGCCCAAGACCATGGTGGGCAAGGTGCTGCGCAGGGTGCTCAAGGAAGAGGAGGCGGCCAAGGCCGCCGAGAGCTAGGCGGCATGGGCGGGCTGGGCCTGTATCTGCACCTGCCCTTTTGCCCGGCCCGCTGCCCCTACTGCGACTTCACTGCCTATAGATATCACCCGGGCCAGGCCCGCCGCCTCATGGCGGGCCTGGCTTTGCATTTGCGGCTTATCCGTCCATTGGCCCGGGGCCGACCCCTGGACAC
>JANQFN010000019.1 GCA_028277825.1 Desulfarculaceae bacterium | reverse complement strand
TTGCCGCCGTAGTCATAGAAACCGGCGCCGTCTTTGACCCCCCGGCGGCCTTGGGCCACCAGCTCGTCGATCATGTCGCATTTGCCCCGCACCTCGGGTGGCTCGTAGGACTTGTTGCTCAAGGCCTTTTGTATCAGGTCCAGCCCGGCGAAATCCGCGCGTTTGACCACCCCCAGGATGGGCATGCGCAGGATGAAGCTGCCCTTGGCCGCCTTATCCAGGTCCTCGGGCGAGACGTAGCCGCCGTCCAGCAGCTTGTATATCTCCAGGCCCAAAGCGGCCTGCAGGCGGTTGGCCACAAAACCGGGCAGGAATTTTTTGATGACGATGGTGGTCTTGTCCAGGTCGTCGTGCAGCTTCTGCACCTGGTCGATGGTCTCCTGGCTGGTCTGGGGACCGGCCACGATCTCCACCAGAGGCACGATGTGGGGCGGCGCGAACCAATGGGTTATCACCACTTTGTCGGGCCGGCTGGTTTCCACAAACTTATAAATGTCCAGATAGGAGGTGTTGCTGGCCAGGATGGCCTCGGGCGGGGTCAATTCGTCCAGGCGGGCGAACATCTCCTTTTTCACCTCAGCGTCTTCCACCACCGCTTCCACCACGAACCCGGCGCCGTCCACCGCCTCGGCCAGGTCGCTGGTGAAGTTGACGCGGCCCATGACCACCTCTTTCTGGGCAGGGTCGAAGGCCCTGGCCTCGGCCAGGGTGTCCAGGGCCGAGCCCACCAGCACATGGGAGGTCTCCAGCATCTCGGGGGATACGTCGGTGATGCCCACTTGGTGGCCGCCCTTGGCGAATTCCAAAGCCAGGCTGTGACCCATGGTGCCCGCGCCGATTACCGCTATTTTCATCATAATTTTCTCTCCATTTACAATTTGGGATCCAAGACCACTTTCAAGGGCACCTCGCCCTCCACCTGGCCGGCCACCAGTTTGACTCCGTATTCGGCCTGTTCCAGGGGCAGGCGGTGGGTTATGAGATCTTCCAGGGGATAGCGGTTCTCCCGGGCCATCTTGATGGCCGGGCCCACCGCCTTGAAGTCTTGCGAAAACACACCCAGCAAGCGGATTTCGTTGAGCACCGCCCGGTCCAGGTTCAGGGTCACCGGCGCCTTGTACATGCCGGGCAGCACCAGCGTGGAGCGGCGGCCGGCCAGGGACAAAGACAGGTCAGCGCCCGAAGGATGGCCGGAGGCGTCCATCACCACATCGGCCATTTGATCGCCGGTGGCCTGGGCCAGGACCTGGGCCGCGTCCTGTTGGTCGCTCATGATGATCTCATCGGCCCCGAAGCGCTTGGCCATCTCCAGGCGCGGCGCGTCCCGTTCCAGGCCCACGATGTAGATGGGCCCGGCTCCGGACTCCTTGGCCACGGCCACGGCGGCCAGGCCCTGCTGGCCCGGGCCCACGATGGCCACGGTGTCACCGATGGAGACCCCGCCGATCTGCCTGAGCCAGCGCACCCCGTTGGCCAACACCGCGCAGATCAACACCCCCACCTCGGGCGAGATGTCATCGCCTATCTTGTGCACCTTGGAAAAGGGGTCAATATAAACGTACTCGCTGTATGCCCCGTAGAGGTGGGGCGGCGGATCGCTGGAGATCATGGAGCCGTAGAAGCGCTTGTTCTCGCAAGTGGTGTAATGGCCGCCCAGGCAGGCCTGGCAGGAGCCGCAGCCCATGGCGTACTCAATCACCACCCGGTCGCCCACCTCCACGCCATGACGCTTCTGGGCCGCCTCGCCCATGGCCTTGACCCGGCCCACGATCTCATGCCCCAGAATTAGGGGGAAGGGCCGGGGCCCGAAGGTGGTGGCGCCCTTGTAGATGCCCGGGTCCGAGCCGCAGACCCCCACCAGTTCCACCTCCAGCAGGCCGTCGTTGTCGCCGATTTGGGGCAGGGGGTATTCTCGCATCTCCATGGTCTTGGGACCGGTTAGGACCATGGCTCTTGAAGTAGCTTGCATAAATCGCCTCGCATTGCATGGGGCAGGCTGGTTTTAAATTTCAGATGAACCGGTTCAGCAGTGATTGGTCTCCTCGCCGCTGGGTTGCCAATTGGGCCGGCCCGATTTGGAGGTGTTACTGGCCAACTCGGCGTCCAACACCTCCTTGACCAGTTGGCCCGCCTTGAGCAGCTTGTCAAAATCCACGCCGGTGTCCAGGCCCACCTCCTCGAACAGGTTCACCGTGTCCTCGGTGGGTATATTGCCCGAGGCTCCCTTGGCAAAGGGGCAGCCGCCCAGTCCGCCGATGGAGCTGTCAAAGACCCGGATGCCGGCTTCAAAAGCGGCGTAGCTGTTGACCAGGCCCAAGCCGCGGCTGTCATGAAAGTGCGCCGCCAGGCCCATGCCGGGGTAGGCTTCCAGCAGGCGCCTAACCATATCCTTGACCTGGGGCGGGTTGGCCATGCCGGTGGTGTCGCCCAGGGAGGCCTCGCGCACGCCCAGCTCGGCATAGACGTCCAGGATACGCCGCACACTGTCCAGAGGCACCGCGCCCTCATGGGGGCAGCCAAAAGCGGTGATCACATATCCCCGCAAGGTGCGGCCGGCCTCCAGGGCCAGACGGGCGATCTCCGTGAAGCCTTTGAGCGAGTCCTCCAGGCTCATGGCCACGTTTTTTTGGTTGTGGGTCTGGCTGGCCGATACGAACAGGGCGAACTCGTCGGCCTGGCTGGCCAAAGCCCCTTCGCAGCCCTTCATGTTGGGTACCAGGACGCTGTAGGTCACGCCGGGGCGCTTTTTTATGCCTGCCATCACCTGGGCTGAATCGCTCAAAGCGGGCACCGCCTTGGGATGTACGAAGGAGGTCACCTCGATTCGGGTCAGGCCGGCATCAGCCAAAAGATCCACCAGTTTGATTTTCTGCTCGGTGGGGAAAAACTGGCTTTCATATTGCAGCCCGTCCCGGGGTCCCACCTCGTAGATGGTTACTTTTTCGCGCTTGTTCATGGCAATTCCGCCGCCATTGGTTTTAGGGGCCTGGGCTATGGTGCCAAATGCCCCCGGGTGTGTCAACGTTTCAAGGTCATCCTAACAAAACCCAGTGCACAAGGGGCCATTTTGTGATTTGTATGCACGAAAAAGGCCGTTTTTTGGCTCCTGCTCCCGCGCCTCCTGTGCTAGTATTGGGCACCATTTTTCAAGGGAGAAATTGCTTTGCAGGTAGGAGAATTCTTGGCCAACGCGGCCCGGCGCTACCCCGGCCGCACGGCGCTGGTAGCCGGAGAGGAACGCTACACCTTTGAGCAGCTTCAGCAGCGCTGTGCAAAGCTGTCCGGGGCCCTTTTGGCCCGGGGGCTGGGGCCCGGCGACCGGGTGGCGCTTTTGTTTTACAACACACCGCGTTTTGTGGAGGTCTACTTCGCCTGTCTGCGGGTGGGGCTGGTGGCCACTCCCATCAACTTTCGCCTGAAGGGGCCCGAGATGAGCTACATCCTGGGCGACTCGGGGGCCAAGGCCTTTTTTTTCGGCCCGGACTTTGCCGATACCGTGGCCGAGATCGCCGGTGAGCTTGAAAACGTCCGGTTCATGGTCACGCCGGGAGGGGACGACTCCCTGGGTGCCGAAGATTACGGGGCCTTTGTGGAGGCAGGGCAATACCTGCCCTGCGACGGTTCGGTGGCCGAATCGCATCCCTGCCAATTGATTTACACCTCCGGCACCACCGGACGGCCCAAGGGCGCGGTGATCACCCACGGTAACGTGATGTGGAACGTGGTCAACACCATTTGGGCCCGCGAGGACCGCTCCGGCCAGGTGTCCATCATCGTGGGTCCGCTGTTTCACACCGCCGCCTTGAACAATCATCTGACCATACAGATATCTTTGGGCGGCACCAGCGTGCTGATCAAAAGCTTTGAGGCCGAGCATTTGCTGCAGGTCATCGAGAAAGAGCGGGCGACCGTGATATCCGGAGCGCCCACCCTGTTCAACCTGCTTTTGCAGCACCCCAGGGCCGGGGACTACGATGTCAGTTCCATCACCAAATGCACCTTGGGCTCGGCCAAGCTGGCCACGGAAACCAAACGACAGTTGATAGACTTCTTCCCCAACATCGACGGTATCTACGATATCTACGGCTGCACCGAAAGTTCGCCCACCATCACCTGCCTCAATCAGGTGGACTGTCTCAGGAAGAACGGCTCGGTGGGCCAGGCCCTGCCTTTTCTCAGCGCCAAGGTGGTGGACAGCCAAGATCGGGAGCTGCCGCCGGGCGAGGTGGGCGAGCTGGTCTGCAAGGGTCCCAACGTGATGAATGGCTACCACAACCAGCCCGAGGCCACCGCCCAGACCATTGTGGACGGCTGGTTGCACACCGGCGATCTGGCCTACAGGGACCAAGAGGGCTTCTTTTTCATCGTGGACCGCATCAAGGACATGATCGTCAGCGGCGGCGAGAACATTTACCCTCGCGAGATCGAAGAGGTCCTGTTCACCCATCCCGCCATCGCCGAGGCGGCGGTGGTGGGCGTGCCCGACGAGCTTTGGGGCGAGAGCGTGGTGGCCTACGTGGCCCTGAAGAAGGGCCGGGCGCTGAGCGAGGATGAGGTCATCGCCTTTTGCAAAAAGAACCTGGCCTCCTACAAGAAGCCCCGCCAGGTGCGCTTCTTGCCCCAGATACCCAGGAACGCCTCGGGCAAGGTGCTCAAATACAAATTGCGGGAGATGGGGTAAACCCCACCTCCCGCTTGGTTGCCAGGTTGTCCGAGCCTTATTAGGCGACGGCCGGCTCTCCTTGGCCTCCGCGCATGGCGCGCAGGATGAAGATTATCACGATGCCCGCGGCGGCGATGGCCGCGCCGATCAGGTCGGCGGTCCAGCCGGGCAGGCCCATGATGAAGCCGCCCACGAACATCAGGCCGCAGGTGAACATGCCGTCGGGCTTCCACAGGCGTAAATTGCCAACCCCCACCATATAGTTCTCCAGGACCGAGGCGATCAGAATCACCCCGATGGTGGTGGATATGGCCGCCTGGGCCACGTCGGCCAGGGGCGCCTGGAAGACCAGGGCCGGGTCCAGCACGAAGAACAGGGGCACGATGTATTTCACGCCGCCTAGCTTCATGGCCATGAAGCCCACCTTCACCGGTTTTGCGCCGGCGATAACCGCGGCCGGGAAGGCGGCCAGTGCCACCGGCGGGGTGATGAAGGAGAGCATGCCCCAGTACATCACGTACAGGTGCACCGCGATCACGTTCAGCCCGATCTCCACCAGGGCCGGGGCCAGCACCATGGCCAGGAACACGTAGCAGGCGGTGATGGTCATGCCCATGCCCAACACGAAGCTGGCCAAGGCGCCGAAGATCAGCATCATGATCATGCCGCCGCCGGCCAGGGCCACGATTTCGCGGGCAAAGGCGGCAGCCACGCCGGTGAGGGACAGGGCGCCCAGGATCATGCCCACCCCGGCCAGGATGGCGATCAACTCGCACAACAGCCGGCCGGTCTGCTGAATAAAGGCCAGGAAGGAACTCAGGCTGAAGCGGGTCACCTTCCGGAACATGGCGCAGATCAAAAGGGGCAGGATGGCGTAGAACGGGGCCTGGCTCTCCATGCGGATCACGAAAAGCACATACAGCAGAAGCGCGATGCCGAAGATGTAGAACCAGCCCTCTCTCAGGGCCTCCCAGATGGAGGGCAGCTCGGACTTGGGCATACCCTTGAGCCCCATGCGGCCGGCGTAGCCGTCCACCTGGATCAACAGGCCCAGATAGGCCAGGATCGAGGGGATGGCTGCGGCCAGGGCCACCTTGCCGTAGCTCATACCCAAAAAGGCGGCCATCACAAAGGCGGTGGCGCCCATGATCGGCGGCATCAGGGTGCCGCCGGTGGAGGCGGCGCATTCGATGCCTCCGGCGTAGTAATCCGGGTAGCCGCTCTTTTTAATGGCCGGGATGGTGATTGAGCCGGTGGTGACCACGTTGGAGATGACGCTGCCGCTTAAGGAGCCGAACAGGGCGCTGGAGAGCACCGCCACCTTGGCGGTGCCGCCGCGGGTGCTGCCCAAGACGGCCTGGGACAGCTTGAGGAAAAAGCTGCCGCCGCCGGAGGCGGTCAGGGCCACTCCGAAAACGATGAAGCCGATCAGGATCACCCCGAACACCTTCAGAGGGATGCCCAGGATGCTGTCCATGGACAGGGCGTGGAAGTTGGCCGTGGTGGCGAAGCTGCGGCCGTAACCTTCCAAAAAGCCCGGCATGTAGGGTGCGTAGAGGGGATAGAGGCTGAATACGCCTATGATGATGCACAGCGAGGTGCCGGCGGTGCGGCGCACCGCCTCCAGGCAGATTATCCAGAGGATCACCGCCATAACCATGGCGTGGAGCGGTGCATTGTAACCCCAACCCCGCTCGATGATGGTGTAGCCCTCATATCCAAAATAGGCGGTTACGGCCATGGTGACCAAAAACAGCACAATGTCAATGGACAGAACCAGCTTGGGATTGCCCTTTTTGGTCATAGGGAAGAACAAAAAGGACATGGACAGGTAGATGGTCATTAACAGGTAGAGGTATGAGTTCTCCATGAACATGAACTCATTAATGGTGAAATAGAAGATGTGATAAATGGCCAGAGCCAATCCAAAGCAGGAGAAGGCAATGGACACCCACTTCCAAAAACCGGTTAATTCCCTGTATCGCGAGGATATCGCGCTTGCTTTTGCCATTTTGCGTACTACCTGTCTGTCAATAAAACCTTAGACAAGGGAGGGCAAGGCACTAAAAGACCTTGCCCTCCCTTTATTACATAGCGGTTATCGCCGCTTCCTAGAGTCCAGCCTCTTTCTTCTTCTTGAGCCAGTACTGGCTGAACTTCTTCATTTTCATCTTCTTGGCCAGGGCCTCGTCCATGGTCTTGTCCCACAGAGCCTTCAGCTTGGCCTGACGCTCCAGGCGCTCGGCCTGCAGCTTGTCATGCTTGGGCTTCCACAGGCCGGCCTCCTTCAAGTAGATGATGCTGCCCTCGTGCATGGGCAGGGGCATCTTCTCGAACAGGGCCATGCTACCCTCGGGGGTCCAGAACGCCTTGAGCGCCTTGTTGCGCTTGGCGTACTCGGGATAGGTCTCCACCAACAGCTTGGTGATGGCATAAGCCTTGTCTTTGGGCAAGAAGTCATAGCTCAGAGCGATGGGGTAGGAATAGGAGACCGTCTCCAGGGGCTTCTCCGGGGAGAGCGTGGCGCCGACCGTGGCCAGGAAGGGTCCATAGGCCGGGGCGTAGGCGATCAACTGATCCCAGTTCTTCTTGTTCTTAAACGGCAGAGCGACGTAGCGGATGCCGTAGGGCATGGACTCCATCTGGTAGGCCAGGGAAGCCGTGGGGTTGATGTGAGTGGCGTCGATCTTCTTGTTCATGACCATCTTGATGGCCGCGCCGTAACCCGGGGTCATCACGCCCTGGACGTCATCCCAGGTCAGGCCGGCATACGCTAGGTGCACGCCGCTGATCAGGGTGAGGACCTTGCTGGGGAACTTGGCGATTTTCTTGCCTTTCAAGTCCTTCCAGCTTTTGATGGACGAGTCGCCGCGCACACCCAGGCACAGGCCGGGGTGCTGGGCGAAGTACAGAGCGCGAACCGCCTGGGGGCCCCACTCCGGGGTGGCGTAGTCCCATTCGCCTTCTTGCATGAAGTAGGAGCCCAGGCCGTGGAAGGCCACCTCGGCGTCCTTGAGGCGCACGGGATACACGCGGGGGATATCGGTGCCCGCCGGGATCAAGCGGACCTTGATGCCGTACTTGTCAAACAGGGTGGCGCCGATTTGACCCACCAGCAGATAGCCGCTGGAGCCGACGTCATAGGACGTCCAGGTCATCATCTTGGGCATTTCCACCTTTTTGTCCGAGGCCATGGCCGCCGATCCACCCAGGATCAACAGACCGGCCAGCAGCAAACAGGTGCCGATCAAAGTTGCCTTTCTTTTCATCTCTCCCTCCCTTTTTCGTTGAAGATGCTGAAAAGGTTTTGCGGTTTGTTTAGAGACTGGTTTGGTTGTGCGGTGCTTCCCGGTGAGAGTCCAAATGATGACCGCTTTGTTGCATACTCCACAGCACAAAGGGACCCGGCACTAGCGATCCCCCCCGTGTGCTTTTTGCAATATTTATGATCGCGAAGCGATAACTGCTTATACCAAAAGGATGCTTTGTAAATCCATAAAAATATGCCTCGAAATTGAGAAAAGTATAAAATTTTATTGCGTTTTATCGCTATGCGCACATTTGGGTTCCGCTGCGCGGCACGGTTACAAATAACGAACTTTTTCCCCTAGGAGCCCGCTAGAGATGCCGCCCATTTTCGGGCGTAAACCGGATAAATATCACTCAGGCGAGACATGACTCGGGTCCTCATTATCTGCAATTGCTCCGCCGTGGGCGGCGCGGTTTGCGGCACATCATCGGGCAGGTGCAACTCAAAACCAGTGTTGTCAATCACCTGCTGCACCGTGACCCCGGGGTGCACCGATTCCAAGGCGATGCGTTTGGCCTCCATATCCACCGCCAAGACCGCCAGGGGGGTTATAACCTTGCTGGGCCCGCCCGGCCGCTGCCAGGAGTCCAACTCCGCCGCAAAGCCGCTGCAGGTTACAAAGTCCACCCGGGGCACGAAATCACGCGTGGTGTGGGTGCCTTTGAACAGGACGATGCGGTTTACCATGTGATAGAGCATGCCGCTGCCCGCCCCTCCCGGGAAGCGCACCTTGGGCCTGTCATGCTCACCCAGAACCACCAGGTTCAGGTTGGCCGCCGCATCCATCTGCACGAACGACAAAAAGAACAGGTCCAAAAGACCCCGCTGGGCCAGGTCGAACAACTGCGAGGAGCCGCGGTCCAAAGGCGCCTGGGGGTCGCCCAGCAGGATCAGTTTGACCCCCGGCGCGCTGGTCATGGAGGCCAGCAGGCAACCGGCCGCAGGCAGGGGGGAGAGGGTGCCCACCGCGGAGATGGTGCCGTCTTTCACCTGACGGGCATAGGCGGTGATCATCAACTCGTCAATGCTGTAGGGCGCGGCCAGGGCCTCCGGGCTCAAGCTGGCTTGGGGGCTGCTCATGATTGCACCCGCTCCTCCGCCGGTCCGGCTGCCTGCTGGGCCACATAGGCCTCAAAGGCGGCGGGGTCTTTGGCGGTCTGCATGTATCGTTTCATCTCGGCCTCGTCTATACCGTAATAGCCCGGACAGGCGGTGGGCCGCGCCCCGCCGGGAGCGTGGATCAGGTAGTGGAAGTTGATCCAGGACATGAGGCGCTTGTCCGCATCCTCTTTCAGTTCATCCGGCTCCACGATTTCCTCCACCGTGGCCATGGCCACGGTGGCCGCCCGGAGGGCCACGTCCACGTCCGAGCGCCGCTCGATGAGCACGTTGCCTCTGGTGTCGGCCTTGAATGCATGGATCAGGGTGAAGTCGGGATTGATGGCCCCCACCGCCACGATTTTCCGCCCGCTGAAGGGGTCGTCGATAACCTTGAAGCGGGGCTGCACCTTCAAATAGTCCGAACCCAAGATGCCCCGCACCGGCATGAAGGGGATGCCCATGGCTCCGGCCCGGAGCCCAGTGAGTATCCCTTGTCAGACCTGGTCCAGCACATGCACCCGGCCCTCCTGGACCAGGCGGCGGAAGTTGGGCGCCTGGCCGAACTCGTTGAGCACGATCTGAGGGCTCTCCACCGAAGCCACGCAGCCGGCGCCGATCAACAGGTCTATGCCCAGGCCGCCGCCGGGCACGGTTAAAAGCTTCAGGTCTTTTTTGCCGGCTTGAGCCAGGGCGCGGGCCAGGGCCATGGGCTCCATGCCCATGCGCCCGCCCAGAGCCACTTCGGCCCCGTCGGGGATCATGGCGGCGGCCTGCTCCAGGCTAATGAATTCCGGTCCCGGGGTGCTTTGGGCTGACATGGCGTTCCCTCCCTTATCCAGCCTCGGCCAGAAGGCTTCTGGCGATGATGATCCGGTGAATCTCCGAGGTGCCTTCATAAATCCGTAGCGCCCGGATCTCGCGGTAGAGCCGTTCCACGGCGCTGCCCTTTAAGACTCCAACGCCGCCGTGAATCTGCACCGCCTGGTCCACCGCCCGGCTGGCCGCCTCGGTGGCGAAGAGCTTGGCCATGGAGGAGGCGCGGGAGGCGTTGGCCGCGCCGGCGTCTTTTTCCATGGCCGCCCGGTAGACCAGGCCCCGGGCCGCGGCCAGCTCGGTGGCCATGTCTGCCAGCTTGAACTGGATGGCCTGGTAGTCGGCCAGGGGCGCGCCGAACTGTACGCGCTCTTTGGCATAGGCCAGGGCCTCGGCCAAGGCCGCGGCGCCGATGCCCACCGCGGCTGCACCCACGCTCATGCGCAGCACCTCCAGGGTCTGCATGGCGATCTTGAAGCCCTGGCCCACCTCACCCAACAGATTCTCCTTGGGCACCAGACAGTCCTTGAACTCCAGGAGGGTCAGGTCATGCGGCGCGATCACCTCCAGGCGCTGGGCCACCGAAAAGCCGGGGGTGTCCTTGTCCACAATAAAGGCGGACATGGCCCGGGGGTTGTCTTCTTGCGGGGTTTTCACGAACACGGTCACCGCGCCGGCGGCGTAACCATTGGAGATGAACTTCTTGCTGCCGTTAATGACAAAGCCGTCGGCAGTCTCCTTCGCCTGGGTGGTCATGGCGTTGACGTCGCTGCCCGCGCCGGGCTCGGTGAGGGCAAAAGAGGTCAAAAGCTCGCCCCGGCCGATGGGGCCCAAGTATTTTTCCCTTTGGGCTTGGTTGCCGGCCAGGTTGATGGGCAGCCCGCCCAGGCCCTGCATGGCCAGGGTCACGTCCGCCGGGCAGTACACCCCGGCCATCTCCTCACGCGCCAGGCAAAGGGGCAGCGCCTTCAAGCCCGGCCCGCCCAGCTCCTGGGGCAAGAGCAGCTCGAACAGCCCGGCGCTGCGCATCTCCTCCACCATCTCGGCGGGCACCTCCTGGGTCTCGCCGTATTTGTCCGCCAGGGGCCGGAGTCTCTGTTGGGCAAAGGCGCGGCAGTGGGCCTTAAAGGCGCGATCCTTGTCGCTGAGCATAAAGTCCACGGGGCTACTCCTGGGGCAGCTCTTTTTTGAGGATCTTGCCGGTGGGGCTCTTGGGCAAATCCGGGACGAACTCCACCATGGGCTGCTTGTAGGGCGCCAAGTTGTCTTGACAAAACTCGGCCAACTCTGCGGCGGTCAGTTCCTCGCCTTCATGAAGCACCACAAAGGCCTTGGGCACCTCGCCCTTTTTGGCATGGGGCACCCCGATCACCGCAGCCTCGTTCACCGCCGGGTGGGTGTAGAGCACCTCTTCGATCTCGCGGGGATAGACGTTGTAGCCGCCGGTGATGATCAACTCCTGCTCACGGCCCACGATGAAGAAATAGCCCTCCTCGTCGCGATAGGCGTGATCACCGGTGTAGAACCAGCCGTCCTTTAGGTGGGCGGCGGTCTCCTCGGGCAGTTGCCAGTAGCCGTTGGTTGCATTGGGCCCCCGGAAGATTAGGTTGCCCACCTCGCCGGTGGCCACCTCGGCGCCCGCCTCGTCCACCAGCTTGGCCTCCACCCCGGAGACGCTGATGCCGATGGAGCCCGGCTTGCGTTCACCGTAAAAGGGCGAGGTGGTCACCAGTCCGGTGGACTCGGTCAGGCCGTAGGCGTCCACCACCCGAGCCCCGAAGCGGCTCTCCCACTGCTTGAGCACCTCCATGGGCAAGGAGGCCCCGCCGGAGAGCCCCATGCGTAAGCTAGATACGTCGTGCCTGGCCTCGTCCAGTGCGCCCAGGATGTAATTGAACATGGTGGGCACCCCGGGGAACCAGGTCACGCCATAGGCGCCGATGGCCTCCAAGGTCTGCTTGGTGTTGAAGCCCTCCAACACCGCCACGCTGCCCCCGCTGCTCAGGGTGCCGAAAAAGGGGCTGGCGATGCAGAACACGTGCACCATGGGCAAAACCGCCAGGGCCACGTCGTCTTCGCGCAGGTTGAAGTTCAGGGCGATGTTGGGCCCGCCGAAGCAGAAGTTGCGGTGGCTGATCACCACGCCCTTGGGCACGCCGGTGGTGCCCGAGGTGTAGAAGATCACCGCCATCTGGTCCGGATCGAACTCCACCGGGTTGGGCTCTCCCGGCTCGGCCCCGGTCTCGCGGGTCAGGGCCGCTTCCAGGGGCTCGTCCGCCTGGCGCACGATCAGGTGCTTCAGGCCCGGTACCTCGGGGCGGATTTCCTGCACGGTGGGCAAAAAGTCCTCGCGGGTGATCAGGGCCATGGCCCCGCTGTTGTTCAAAATGTAGGCGATCTCCCGGGGAGTGTAGATGCTGTTCACCGGCACCACCGCGCCGCCGGCCTTGATGATGGCGAAGTAGGCCAAAAAGGCCTGCTGGCTGTTGGGGTGCAAGACCGCCACCCGCATGCCCGGCTTCAACCCCAAGTCCTGTAGGCCCCGGGCCAGGCGGTCGGAGGTCTGGTCGACCTCACGGTAGCTCATCTGGCCCTCGGGCCCGGTCATGAACACCTTGTCGCCGTACCCAGCGACACGTTGTTTGACAAAGCTGACCAGGTCCATAGGCAATGCCTCTACTCCTCGGGTAGGTCGTAGACTCGTTTGCGGCGCGCCCGCCAGGTGAACTCCATGTCGTAAATGGGTGCGGGCCAGCCCCGCTCACGGCGGGTGAGGTAGTTGAAGATGGCGGCGTGCTTTTTGAGTTCAAAGCCTATGTTGCCGTAAAAAGACTCCTCGGAAAGAGGGCTCAACTCCAGCACCCCGGCCCGGCGGGCTCCTGCCAGCAGATCGGCGCCAGCCTGGTTGCGCACCAAAAAGCTGTTCCAGTCGGGCACTTTGCGCCACACGCCCGGCACCCGGGGGTCGAAGATGTCGCCCAGGGACAGGTCGGCCAACTCGGCGGTCCAGTCGCAGCACATGCGGCAGCGGTCATGGGACATGGCCAGGGTGGAAAAGCTTCTCACCGCGTTGGGGATGATCAACTCGGTTCCGTCTTTGGTGACCACCCGGGTGTCCTGGGCCTCGGGGCCGCCGCGGTATTCGAAGACCGCGATGTCATCCAAGGCGATGTCGGTATTGTCGGCCAATACGTGTTCGGTGGCGCGGTAGGAGCTGTTGCAGCCGCAATACAGGCCCAGGACCAGCACCACCTGCGTGCCCAGCTTGTCCGCGCCGGCATGGTCCTGCATTTTGCGGATGCCGTGCACGTGGCAGGGCAGGCCCACCAGGGCCAGGCGCTCACCGGGCTCGGCTTCGGCCAGGGCCATGTTGTTGGGGCACAGGACGTACTTGGATTTGGCCGCCCTGATGATCTCTTCGGGCGTGCGGGCCAGGACCGCCTTGCTGCGCCAGGGCCGCTCCGGGTCCATGTCTGCCACCACCGCCGCCTCGATCTGGCCGGATTCCAGGGCGTGCAGCAGCAGCGCGGTCACCGCCCCGCCGCTGGCGCCCTGAGTACGCAATTCGGGATCAGTGGCGAACCCCTGCAGGATGTCGTTGTAGACGCCCAAATGCTCCTCGGCCGGGCTGCGCCGGCGTCCGAAGAGCTTTTCCTCCAGGGCCGCCAGAGGGATGTCCTTGCCCGGGCAGACCGCGCTGCAGATGCCGCAGGAAGTGCATTCACCGGCCAGGGCCGGCTGCTCTTGGGCGGCGTCATAGGCCAGGCAGCCCACCGGACAGGCGCCGATACAGGTACCGCAGGTGGTGCACAAGCCGGGCGCAAGCACTTCCCGTTGCAGGTCTGTGAAGCTTTCCTTGGCCATGGGGCGGTCCTAGGCTGTATTAAGGTTGTGGCTCACTCGATCAAACGCAGGTTGGGGTCAGTGCGATACTTTTCCTTCAGGGCCTCAACGCCCTCGGGCGAGGTGTCCATGGCGTGGTCCTTCCAACCCATGAGTTGCAGCACCACGCCCTGGCCGGTCTTGGGGCCCACCAGCGCCTCGGGGAAGCGCTCGTCGTCCATGTCGCTCTTGTCCACCCGGATGCCCTTGGCCTCCAACTGGGCCACGTAGCCGGGAAGGTCATCGATGGTCAGTCCCATGTGCTGTACGCCGGGGCCGCGCTTGGCGATGAAGCCGGCCACGAAGCTGGACTCATCGGTGGCCTCCAGGTAGCTCACAATGTCCTTGCCCAGGGCCACGCAGCAGCCCTTGTACTTGCCGGGGATGGATTCGAAGCGGAGCAACAGCTCACCGCCCAGGTTTTCCAGGGCGTTTTCGATCGCCGCTTCCATGTCGTTCACGCAGAAGGCCGCGTGGTTGATTCCCACTATTTTGGCCATTAATCTCCTCCTGAATAATCACAAAAGATCGCACGGTTTTTTGTGGAATGCCGTTCCGCCGCACCCAGATAAGCACCATTTGGCGGCGAAGTCAATTCGTCCACGATTGTCTATGGCTTGTCCCCATTAAACACCCTTTAGCGGCGGGGTCCAGGGCTGCGGCGCCTGGCTTTGGGGGTCGGTGATCACCTCCACCAGCGCCGGCCGGTTGCTTGCCAGGGCCTGGGCCAGGGCCACTGCGATCTCGTCTGGCTCTTCCACCCGAATGCCCAAACAGCCCATGTTTTCCGCCACCCGGGCGAAGTTCACCTCGCCGAAGGTGTAGACCTCGGCCCGGTTGCCCTGGCGGTCGCCGTAGGCTTTGTTCACCCCGGCGTGGCACTGGCCAAAGCGGGAGTTGTTGTTGATCACAGTGACGGTGTTGATGCCGCAGCGAACCGCGGTCTCCATCTCGCCCATGTGATAGTAAAAGGCGCCGTCGCCGGAGAAGCACACCACCGGCCGCTCCGGTGCGCCGCATTTGGCGCCCAGGGCGGCGGGGAAGGCCCAGCCCAGGGAGCCGGCCGCGCGCAGGTAGCTTTGGCCGGGGTGGTTCAAATAGACCATGGTCCCGGTCCAGATGCCGGACCAGCCGGTGTCGGCCACCAGCACCGCGTCTGGGGGCAAGAACTCGGTCAACTCCTGGCAGAGCCGCTCCACCTTTATGGGCACTGCCCCTGAGCTGCATAAGGGCTCTTTCTCCGCGTGCCAGGCCGCCACCCGCTCCTGGGCTTTGGCGGCCCAGGCCTCTTTCTTGTTCGCCCCGGCCAGGGCTTCCTTCAGCATGGCCAGCGTGGTTCTGGCGTCGCCGCACAGGGACACCGCGTTGGCATAGGAGCGGCCCAGCTCGGTGGGGTCTATGTCGATCTGGATCACCTTGGTGCCGGGCGCGGGTATGGACCAGGCGTTGGTCACCTGGTCGCCGGTGTGGCTGCCCACGAAAAACACCAGGTCCGCCTCGTAGACGATCTGGTTGGCGCACCAGGCCGAGTAGGAGCCCACCACCCCCAGGCTCAAGGGATGGCCGTTGGCGATGCAGGTCTTGCCGTTCAAGGAAGTGGCCACGGGCATGGCCAGGGCCTCGGCCAGGAGGGTAATATCGGCTCCGGCCCCAGATGCCGTGGCGCCGCCGCCGGCCACCAGCACCGGCCGTTGGGCCTCTTGCAGCAACTGGGCGGCCGCCGCAATCGCTTCGGCCTCCGGCGCCGGGCGCAGGGGCGGGTAGCCGGCGAACAGCTCATCGCACTCCACCTGTGTTGGGGCCTGGGCGTTGTCGGTCACCTCGCCCAGAATGCCCATGACGTCTATATGCACCGGCCCGGGACAGCCGCTCACCGCCTCGCGGAAGGCCTGGCGCAGCAGGAAAGGCGCCTGAACCATGTCATCCAGCAGGGCGTTGTACTTGGTCACCGGGTCGAACATGGCCTGGTGCAGGATTTCCTGATAGGCATTGCGATAGCGGGCCAAGGGCGGTTTGCGGCCGGTGAGGGCGATCACCGGCGAGCAGCCCAGAAAGGGGTCCTTGAGGCCGGCGGCCAGGTTGGCCGCGCCCACCGACTGGGACATGCACACCCCGGGGCGGCCCGAGACCCGGGCGTAGCCGTCGGCCATGTAGGCGGCGGCCTTTTCGGAGTGGGCCGAGACCCGCTTGATCCCCAGGGCCTCCATCTCCACCAGGCTTTTGCGTAGGATGGCCTCCACGAAAAAGACGTGGCTCACACCGTAGGCCTCAAAGGTGCGGGCCAGAAACTCGGCTCCCTGCATGTCCCCTGACTCCCTTCCCCCCGCTTGAGCACCGCGCCCTACTTAAGTTTCAACAGCACCCGTGCCTCGGCCGGCGTGGCCGGCTCCTTGTTCAGGGCCCGCATGATCTCCGCCGCCCGGTTCACCAGTTCGGCGTTGGACTTGGCCCTTACCCCCTTGGACAGATACAGGTTGTCCTCAAAACCCACGCGCACGTTGCCGCCCAGAATCACCGACTGGGCGGCCATGGGAAACTCGCTGGAGGAGATGCCGAAGCCGGCCCAGATGGCGTCAGCGGGCAGGGAGCGGCGCATGGCCAGCATGTTGTCCGGGGTGGCCGGCGCGCCCCAGGGGATGCCCAGGCAGATCTGATAAAGGCAGTCTGGCACCACCTTGCCCGACTCGACCAGGCTCTGGGCGATCCAACAGTGGCCCAGGTCGAACACCTCGATCTCCGGCTTGACTCCGGCCTCTTTGATCATCTCGGCCTGCTCTTCCACAAAGGGCCGGTAGTTGACGAACAGGTGGGGGCCGAAATCCATGGTGCCCACGTCCAGGGAACATATCTCCGGCTTGAGTTTCAATATGTGTGCCACCCTCTTTTCAGCCGTGGCCAGAGTGGTGCCTTCGGCCATGCCCATAGGATCCTTGCCGTCGGGGATCACACGGCCGCCAGCGCCGGTGGTCAGGTTGAGGATGATGTCCGAGTTGTCCCGGACGCGCTGGCACACCTCTTGGTAGTATTCGAACTTCATAGACGGCGCCCCGGTCTCGGGATCGCGCACGTGGATATGGGCCACCGCTGCTCCGGCTTTGCCGGCCTCAACCGCGCTTTCGGCGATTTGTTTGGGGGTGATGGGCACATAGGGGGTGTCCACGTCCCCCATGGAGCCGGTTACAGCGCAGGTGATTACCAGTTTGTCGTTGCTCATGACGAGTCTCCTTAGGTCGTGGCCCTGTTTATGGCCCGGGCCTTTAGTTTCTAAAGTTCGTTGACCGCGCCCTGACCGCGCCGGAAGGCCTCCAGGTTTTGTTCAATGGCCTTGGCCGGCAGGAGCAATTGCAATACTTCTTTGAATTCGTCTGCTCTTAACGGGAACCAGTCCAATTCCAAGGTGGAGATGGCCCCCAGCATCACCATGTTGGAAAAGATGGGATTGCCCATCTCCAAAGCGATCTCGGTGGCGCCCACGGTCCAGACCTTTTGGCTGAAATGGGCTAGCTTGGCCAGGATCTCATCCAACTCGGGGTAGTCGGCGCTGCCCGCGATCACATCCAAAGGCAGGATGGGCCGGTCGTTGGTCAGGGTGAGCACCTGGGGGTTGCCGTATCTGGCCATGACCCGCAGCGCCTCCAGGGGTTCCAGCCCCACCACCAGGTGGGCCTGCCCTTCCGGGATCAAGGGCGACCACTGCTCGCTTTGACTGATGCGCAAATGGCTCATCACCGAGCCGCCCCGTTGGGAGGCGCCGTAGGTCTCGCCGATGGTCACCACCAAACCCTCTTGCACCAGGGCCTGGCCCATCATCTGGCTGGCCAAGACGTTGCCCTGGCCGCCCACGCCGGTGATGATCACGTTACGGGGGTCGATTTGGCTGTTCATGCTACACCGCCTCCCTGCTGATGGCCGAAGCCGGGCAGATGCTGGCGCAGACCCCGCAGCCGTTGCAGATGGCCTCGTCTATGGCCGCTCGGCCCGAGGCCTGGTCCCAGATCAGGGCGGGGCACTTGAACACCCGGGTGCAGAAGCGGTTGCAACCGCAGTCATCGCCGCGGCAGATTTCTTGGTCGATCGCCACCTGATACATCAGCTTCTGGCGCTTGCTGCGGACCAGGGCGCATTCCTGCTTGAGCACCAGAATCCTGATGCCGTCCAGGTCCTGCAAGAGCTCATAGATGGTTTCGGTGGTGGCTTCCAAGTCAAAGGGGTCCAGCTCCACCACCTCGGCTCCAATGGCCCGGCAGACCTCTGACACCTCCACCACCGGCGCCTCTTCGCCCATGGCGTTGCGCCCCACCCCGGGATGGGGCTGGAAGCCGGTCATGGCCGTGGCGCTATTGTCCAACACCAGCATCAAGAGATTGGCGTTGTTGTAGCGCGCGTTCAAGATGGCCGGGATGGCGGCGTGGAAAAAGGTGGAGTCTCCGCATACGGCCAGCACCGGCTGCTGAGCCCCGAAGCGGGTTAGCTGGCCGAAACCGTCGGCCAGGCCGGCGCCGGAGCCCATGGCGTGCATGGTCTTCATCACCCCGAAGCCCGAGGGCCCCCGCCCCTGGGCGTAGCAGCCGATGTCGCCGAAAGTGAAGCCATCACGGCCGTCCAGGGCCAGGGCGTTCTTTATGGCCCAGTAGCTGGCCCGGTGGGGACAGCCGGCGCAGAGCCCCAGGGTGCGGAAGGTGGCCATGTCCGCCACCGCCTTGGCCGCCTCCTCAGCGTACTCGGCCGGTCTGGGCGGCTCATAGTCCATGCCCAGCACCCCGGCGATGCTTTTCATGGCCACGTCCGGGGTGTTCTCGCCCCAGTCGGGCACCTGGCCGCCGGCCTTGCCCAAAAAGGTCTTGAGGCCCACTTCGGCGCCGTGTTGAGCGCACAGGGCCTTTACATTGTCCTCCACAAAGGGGTCCACCTCTTCGAAGAACAAGATGCGGTCGCACTTTTTCAGGTGCTCCAGGAGGAACTCCTGGGGCAGGGGCCAGGTGCCGCCCAGCTTGATCACACCCACCCGGTCCTGGGCCGCCAGGTTGACCAGGGCCTCCTTGGTATAGAGCACCCCGCTGCCGCAGGTGACCACCAACAGCTCCGGCGCCTCAGGTCCCAGGTATTCGTTGAAGCCCGATTCGGCCAGGGCGCGTCCTGCCCGGGCCAGCTTTTCATGCAGCGCCGGGTGGGTGTTCTCGATGGGTTTGGGGAAGATGCCCTGACTGGTGTCAAAATAGGGCTGGGGAACCTCCCGGGGGATCTCGCCCAGGGTGACGTTGCCCCGGGCATGGGAAAAGCGGGTGACCGAGTGCAGCAACACCGGGATGCCCAGTTCCTCGGAGAGCTCGAAGGCAAAGCGCATCATCTCTTTGCCCTCGTTGAATTGGCTGGGTTGCAACAAGGGCAGGTCGAGCATCTTGGCGTAAGTGCGGATGTCCTGCTCGTTGCCCGAGGACAGGGCCAGGGGATCGTCGCAGAGCACCATCACCATGCCGCCCTTGCAGCCGGACATGGCCAGGTTGAACAAAAAGTCCACCGCCACGTTGAGCCCGTTGTGCTTCATGGCCACCAGGCTTTTGAGCCCGGCGAAGGAGGCGCCGGCGGCCACTTCCATGGCCACCTTTTCATTGACCGACCACTCCACGTACAGGTTCAGGTCATGGGCCACCCCGGCCAGGGAGGCGATGATTTCCGAGGAGGGGTTGCCGGGGTAGGCCGCGCAGACCCGCACCCCGGCCTCGATGGCGCCCCGGGCCAGGGCCTCGTTGCCCATGAATAACATCTGGCGCCCGGGCTGGTCCAAAGACAGGATGGACATTATGATGCTCTTTCGCGCGGCCGCGTAAACGCTAGAAGGCCGCGTCCCTGAAGTAAACCTTGTTGGCTTCCTGATAGTTGAGGGTGTCGGTCTTGGGCATGCTGCCCGAGGCCACCCGCCTAACCAGGTCGATCAAGCGGTCGCCGGCCTGCTCCAGGGTTTCGCTGCCCTCGATCACCGTACCCGAGTAATAGTCGATGCTCTCTTCACAAGCGGTGTAGGTGTTGATGTTGGCTGTGCACCAGATGGTGGGCGAGACCACGCCCTGGCTGGGGTAAAGCAGGGTGTCGGCCACAAAGGCGCCTCCGCCCCACTGCATCAGGTTGATGGTGGCCCCGCAGGCCGCGTTGCCCAGATGGATGCTGTTGGAAGACATCCAGTTGTCAATGAAGTACAGCCCCTTGCCCGCCGGCCGCTGGGCGTATTTGAGTACCCCGGAGATGGGCACGGTGCCCGACTTGGCGATGGCGCCCAGGGATTTTTCCTCCAGGGTGGTCAGTCCAGCCTCGATGTTGGCCGGAATGGGGTTGATGGAGCGGATGTCGTCGCCGTATTTCTTGGCGGTCTCCTCTATCTCCAGGGCGGCGTCGATAATCTGCTGCCCCACCTCGGGGTTCACCGCCCGCTGGGCCAACAGATGCTCGGCTCCGATGATCTCGGTGGTCTCGCCGAAAAAGGCGGTGCCCCCGGAGTTGACCACGTGGTCGTAGAGGTGTCCCACCGCTGGATTGCCGGCGATGCCGCTGGTGGAGTCGGATACCCCGCACTTGACCCCCACGGCCAGCTCGCCGTCCTCGGCTGGCTCACGCCTCAGCTCTGAGGCTTCCTGCACCAGGCGGCGGGCGGCCTGGATGCCCCGCTCATACACCTCCAGGGTGGATTGGTAGGGCTCATCGCTGATCACCTCCACCGGCTTGCCGGCGGCGGCGATCTCGGCGGCCAGCTTTTCCACCTTCAACTCGGGGTACTGCATGGCCGGGGCCACCCCGTGCAGGACCACGGCGGCCACGTTGGGGTTGAGCGCCAGGCCCACCAGCACCCGGGCCACGGTCTCGCGGTCCCGCGCGGTGCGCCCGGCGCCGTGATCCGGAGTGATGATGGTGCGGGTGCCCTTGACGAATTCGCATATTTTCTGGGAGATCAAGCCGCCGGGAATGACCAGCACCTGGTTGCGCACTCCCACGCTGCCGTCTGGCCGGCGATAACCTAAGAAACTCATGGCATCAATCCTTCACTCTGAGGCCCTGGGCGTTGTGCACGTGCACCTGAGCCCCGGCCGGGATGTCCTGGGTGGCGTAACCGATCACCTGAGCGTACTTCAACAGCTTGCCCCCCTCGCCGATGTCGCTTAGGGCGATCTTGAAGCCGAAAGGCACCTGCTCAATCGCGGTGACGCTGCTGGTGCTGCCGTCTTTGGCCTCCACGCTCACTTGGTCGCCTGGTTCGATGTCCTGAGCCGCTACGGCAGTGTTGTCTTGGGCGTCAAGGGCAATGGCTCGTTTGGCGGCCATAACCTCCTCCTTATTTAAATCGCTTAGTCCACTAAATCGCCGGCGTCGTCGAAGCGCATATCCTGCGGCGGCGCCGTCACGGTTAAATCGTCGCGTCCTTGTATCTGGTCCTGGTAGGCCGCCGAAACCCACATCTCGCCCAACTCCATGGTGTTGGCGATACGTACCATCAGGGCGGTCTTCGGGTCCTCAGCGCCGGCCGCGGCCAGGGCGGCGCTCAGCATCTTTTGGTCGCTGTCAAAATGAATGGGCAGGCTGCCCCCGGCCGGGGACTTGGCGGTAATGCAATTGACCCAGGTGGCCTCCAGGTCGATTTTGTCCACCAGGCGCTGGTGCACGAACTCGGCCCGGCCCACGCCGGTGGCGTTGCCGTGGGATTCGGGGCTCAGGTCGCGCAGGTAGATGCAGGTGATGCGCGGGGTCTCGCCCTGGCCGGCGTGGTGCTGGTGTTGCTTGCGGCCCACCACGTTGGTGTCCATGCCGCTGCCCGAGAAGTTCTTGCCTATCTGATCGACGATCAACAGGTCAATATCATCAAAGGGCAGGCGGGGGATAAGTCGCTGTGACTTGGCCTGAAGCTCTTTTTCCGCCTCGAAAAAACCATCCGGCGCCACCGCCTGGATCAAGGCAGTCTGCTCATGGGGGTTTTCCACCAGGGCCAGGCCGAAGAGGATGCCGCAAGTCTGTATCACCTCGCGGCCCACCGAGCGCAGAATCTCATCCGGATCGTGTTTGATGAAGGCCTGGTGATAGGCCAGGGCGCCCTGGTGGTTGCCCAGGCCGATGAGCATCATCTTGTGCAGCCCGCTTTGCAAGTGACCACTGAGCACCGTATGGGGCTTGACCCGGTTGATCACCGCCACGTGGTCCGCCTGGTGCGCCACCCGGTCGAAGTACACCGGGGTGCCCTCCGGCGCGGTGCCCACGCGGTCCACCTCCATGCTGGCGCGGATGGGCACGCCCAAATACTCCTCGCTGCAGCCCAGGCCCTCCACCAGCCGGCGTTGGCCCTCAGCCGCGGCCCCGCCGTGGCTGCCCATGGCCGGCACGATGAAGGGCTCGGCGCCCAGGGCCTTAAGTTCATCCACCACGGTCTTGATGACCAGGGCGAGGTTGGCGATGCCGCGGCTGCCCACGGGCAGGGCCACGCTCTGGCCGGGCCCGATGCGTTCGCCCAGATTGAGCTTGGCCAGCTGGGAGCGCACCTCGGCGGCCACGTCATCCACCACCGGGGCGGCAAAGCTTTGCCTGATTCGCATCATGCGGGGAAAGGAGATGACATCCCTCCTCTTACGATATGAAAAACTTAAGGACCGTTACCCTAAAAGCCAGAGAAAAAGTATGACTTCCCGGCCATTTAATGAGTCGTTATTATTTCCATTGACTGCCCGCAAATACTAGCTTTGAAATCCAGGGCAAGTCAAGAAATAACGCGTCTGTGCCTGGCTTTCTGTGTCTTGTCATTTCAACAGCGGCTTTGAAACCGTGCGGGACGTAGAGAAAAAAGTTATAAAATAAAAACTCTATTGCTGTGCGATAAAGGGGCAAATTTTAGATTCCGCCTAGCGGCATTGTCTCTACCAGGAATCGATTCTGGATTCAGCGTTTTTTAACTTAATCCCGCTTGACCCATGTGTGGGCTTCGGCTTAAATGGACGGGGTGCCTCAGCGCACCAACGCGTGTTTATTTAAAATGAAAGAGGAGACCTGGCATGGACCCAGCCAAGTTGAAGCAAGTTGTAAAGACCGGCAAGGTTTTTGACCTGGGGATGGATTATTTCGTGGGTATGCCCCACCACCCGGTGCACCCACCTTTTACTTTTTCTCTGGCCAAGATGCACGGCGACATTGTGTATGAGGGCGAGGTCTCGGCCAGCAACTGCCTGTTCGCCACTGGCGGCCACACCGGTACCCACATGGACGCCCTGGGGCATTTTAGCCATCAGGGCCGGGTGCACGGCGTGGGCGAGATAGCGCCTCACCAGGGCTATGAGGGGCTTGCAAAGGGCGGTATCGATCAGGTGGCGCCGGTGGTCACCCGCGGGGTGCTGCTGGATATCGCCGGCCTGGAGGAGGTGGACTGCCTGGGGCACGACTACCGGATCGGGGCCGAGGCCCTGCAGGGGGCCTGTGAAAAGCAAGGCGTGGCGGTGGAGCCGGGTGACAGCGTGCTTCTGCGCACCGGCTGGATCAAGAGTTATTACGACGGCCAAAAGTACATTGCCCACGAAGAAGGGCTGCCCGGCCTGGTGCCCGACGGAGCCGACTGGCTGGTGGCCCGCGGCGTGACCCATGTGGGCTCGGACACCGTGGCCCTGGAAAAGACTCCCAGCCCCAACTATCCGGTGCACATCATCCTGCTGGTGGAAAACGGCATCCACATCCTGGAGGTGCTCAACCTGGACGATTTGGCCGCCGAGGGCGTGCATGAATTTTTATTCATGGTCTCGCCCCTTAAAATCAAGGGCGGCACCGCCTCGCCGGTGCGGCCGGTGGCAGTGGGGTAGGAGTGCTTATGTCTAATGAAAGATACAAGGCCTCGGACCTGATCGCCTTTGGACAGGCCGTGTTGGAGCGGGTGGGCTTTCCCCCCAAGCAGGCCCATGCCGCCTCTGTGGTATTGGTGGAGGGCGACCTGCGCGGTGATTTCGCCCACGGCATCGCCGGCGCGGTGAGCCTGATGGATTTTATCACCAAGCTGGACGACGACGAAGCCGCCCTGGGCTTCAAACGGCTGCAGGTGGCTGAGTACACCGTGGACGAGACCAAGTACCCGGCCATCATCAGCGTGGACGCCCACGGCACCCTGGGGCACTATGTGGCCCTGGAGGTGGTGCCTATGGTGATCGAACGGGCCAAGGAGGTGGGTTATGCCAAGGCCTTTATCCGCAATTCGACCCACTTCGGCGACTGCGGCATCTACTCGGAGATGATCGGCCAGCACGACCTGGCGGCCCGGGTCAGCTGCACCGCGCCGGCCTGGAGCAAACCCTTCATCGAATTGCAGGATGAAGACGGCCCGGAGTCAACGGCCAACCTGGAGCGCTACGCCGGGGTGAAGAAGCGTTTCGGCACCAACCCCATGTCCTGGACCATCCCCTATGAAGGCGGCATGATCACCCTGGACATGGCCCTGACCCAGCGGGCGGTGAGCCCCATCATCGAGGTGGCCCGGCACAACCAGGGCGTGTTGGGCATCGTGCCCGATGACAGCGGCGATTTTCTGGTGCAGACCGGCAACGGGGAGCGCAAGGTCTCCGAACTGCACCTGGAGGTGGCCACCAGCCGCACCCGGACCGAAGCCCTGGAAAAGCTGAGCCTGCCCCATGACCTAGAATTGCGCTCGCCGGAAAAGGGCCTGTTGAAGGGGCCGGGCGATGTGGACGTGAACTTCCCCCTGGTCTTTGACAGCGTGATGAAGCGGGAATGTTACGTGGCCCAGTTGGGTGGCACCTACTTTGGCTACAAGGGCTTTGGCCTCAACATGCTGGTGGAGTTGGACAACGTGCTGGGTGGCGGGGTGTCGGGCCTGATCCGCCAGTTGACCCCCGAGGGCCAGCCGGCCACGCCCGAGCGGGTGGCCCAGACCATTGAGGCCTATGCCATCGACGTGGTGGAGCCCTTGGAGAAGGTCAAGCGCCGCCTGCGCGAGTCGGTTGATGTGACCGCGGACTGCGGCAACGAACTTATGTATCTGCCGGGCCACAAGGAGCAGGCCGCCCGGCGGGAACACTTGGCCAACGGGGTGCCCATGACCCCGGGACGCATCGCCATGCTCAAAAAAGTCGCCGCCGATCCCCGGGTAAATCTGCCTTTCAATTTACAGCCCATTTAGCCCGGACGGTTTATGAGGTTGGGCGGTAATTGGATTTATGCCAAGTTGACTTAGTTGACATGAAAATGGCGATAAGACTATCGAAACGCGGACTTCGCCATAGCCCGGCACAGTCAGCCGCCGGCAAACGAGGCGTCTGGCAAGCGAGGGCCGAAGTCGTAGCAAAAGCTACGTCGAGGCCGGAGCGTAGCCAGCAACAAAGTTGGGCGGTGGCTGACGAAGCCGGACGTTCGACCTTCATGAACCGTCCGGGCTAAGGGGACGCCATGGACTTCTTTTTCAATCCCCAGGCCGTGGCCCTGGTGGGGGCTAGTGCCAAGCGCACCGGCGCCAATCTGGTTCACAACCTAAAACAGGGCTATGAGGGCGAGATTTATCCGGTCAACCCCAATTACCAGGAGCTGGGCGGCCTGACCTGCCACCCCTCCCTGGCCCAAGTGCCCGGACCGGTGGATTTGGCCATTGCCCTGGTGCCGGCCCGCTTTCTGCCCCAGGTGCTCAAAGACTGCGGTGCCAAGGGGATCAGGGGGGTGATGATCCAGAGTGCCGGCTTTGCCGAGGTGGGTACGGAGGGCCTGGCCCTGCAGCAGGAGTGCCTGTCCATCGCCCGCGAGTCGGGCATTCGTCTCTGGGGGCCCAACTGCATGGGCCTGGTGGATGTGTACAACCGCCGCTTCTTCACTTTCATGCACCCTTACATCACCGAGGTGCTCAATCACCCGGGACGCATCTCCCTGGTGGTGCAAAGCGGCATGCTTTCAGCTGCCTTTTTGCCTGAGACGGTCGACCGGCGCTCCATCGAGGTTAACAAGGTCTGCTCCATCGGCAACAAGTGCGATGTGGATGAGTGCGATCTCCTGCCCGCGCTGATCGAAGATGAGACCACTGGCGCCATCGGCCTCTATCTGGAGTCCTTGCCCCGGGGCCGCCTGTTTTTGGAGTTGGCCGCCGCTTCGCCCAAGCCCCTGGTGGTGCTCAAGGCGGGCACCAGTCAACGCGGGGCACGGGCCGCCCTGAGCCACACCGCCAGCCTGGCCGGCGACGCCCGTCTCACCCTGGGGCTTTTACAGGACGCGGGCGTGCACCTGGCCAATGACTTTCACCACTTGATCGATCTGTGCCGCAGCCTGGCCACGTCCAAGGACCTGTCCCGGGGTTCCCGGGTGGCGATCATGACCTTTTCGGGCGGCTCGGGCATTGTGACCTGCGACCTGTTGGAGCAGCGGGGCATGGAAGTGGCCGAGCTTTCGGCCCAATGCCTGGAGGCCTTGCAAGAGGTCTATCCCCCCTGGATGCCGCCGGCCAATCCCATGGACATTTACCCGGCCATGGAACAGGTGGGGCGCATGAAGGCCTTCCACGCCGCCGCCCGGGCCGCCTTGCAGGATCCCCAGGTGGACTTGCTGATGATCCATCACTTCATCGGCCTGGACGACGAGGACCTGGACCTGGCGCGACTCAAGCAGATGGCCGACGAGACCGGCAAGGCCCTGGCCTTCTGGGGCATCGGCTTCGAAGGTCCCGCCCGCAAATTTAGGATCGAGGCTGAACGCCTGGGCATCCCAGTGTACAGCGAGCTGACCCGGGCGGTGGATTGCCTGGCCGCGGCCGCCTCCTGGCAAGGGCCGCGCCAGCCGGGGCCGCTGCCCGTGGTGCCGCCCCGGGACACCAGGCCGGCCGAACCCGTTGCAAGCGGTGCCCGGGTCAGCCTGGACGAGTTTGCCAGCAAGACCATGCTGGCCGGCTGGGGCCTGCCCATGGTGCCCGAACTGGCGGCCCAGACCCTGGAGCAGGCCCGGGAGGCCGCCGTCCGCTGGGGCTATCCCCTGGTGCTCAAGGGGCTCATGCCCCAGGTGGTGCATAAGAGCGAGCTGGGCCTGGTGGAGCCGGAGGTCAACGGGCCGGAGCAACTGGCAGAGGCGTTTGAGCGCCTGCAAGAAAAGCTTAAGGGGCAGGGCCGGGTTCTGGTGCAGCCCAAGGTCAGGGCCGACTACGAGTTGATCGTGGGCTATCTGCGCGACGCCTCTTTTGGCGGCTGCCTCATGCTGGGCCTGGGCGGTTTGTTGACCGAGTTGGTGCCCGATGTGGCCTTCACCCTGGCGCCGCTCAAGCCCGGCGGGGCGGCGGATATGCTGAGCCGGCTCAAGGCCAGCGACCTGTTCCAGGGCTTCAGGAGCCTGCCGCCTGTGGACTTAGAAGCCCTGGCCGATCTCTTGGCCAGGCTGGGGCAGGGGGCAGCCGCTTCCAAGGAAGTGGAGCAGGTGGACATCAACCCCTTGTTGATCAGCAACGGCAAGCCGGTCGCGGTGGATGCCACCGTGATACTGACCCAACCACCCCATGAGGATGAAACCGCATGATCACCACGGAAGCGGGAAAAGTTTGTGACGACTTGTGGTGCCTGGGCCGCCTGGAATCCAACATCTATTATCTGGACGGCGGCAGCGAGGCCATGCTCATCAGCGGCGGCCTGAGTTGCATCGCCCCGCTGGTCCTGGAGCAGTTTGAGGAGTTCGGCCTGGAGGAAGGCAAGATCAAAAAGCTTTTGATCCTGCACTCCCATTTCGACCATGTGGGGGTGGTGCCCTTTTTCAAGCGACGCCTGCCTCAAATGGAGCTGCTGGCCTCGGCGCGGGCTTGGCAGATCCTGGCCAAGCCCAAGGCCATCGAGACCATCAACCTCTTCGGCCGGGCCGCGGCGGACAAGTACGGCCTGCCCGAAGTGCACGATCAACACGACCTGGATTGGCCGCAGGGCCTGGGCGGGGAGGCGGTGGGCGAGGGTGAGGTGATTGAGGTGGGCCGGCACCAAATCCGGATCATGGAGGTGCCGGGTCACTCATCCTGTTCGGTGGCAGCCTACCTGCCCGGCCTGAAGGCCCTGTTGCCCTCCGACGCCGGGGGCGTGCCCTATAAAGACGGCATTATCTCCGCGGGCAATTCCAATTTCACCAAGTACCAACAGAGCCTGAAAAGACTTGAGCCCCTGGAGGTGGACTACTTCTGCGCCGACCATTGCGGTTTTGTCAACGGTGAGCAGGCCCGTGGTTTCATCGGCCGCTCCATCGCGGCCGCGGCCGAGGAAAGAGACCACCTGGAGGGTTTTTTGCGGGAGTTCGGCGACCCGCAAAAGGCGGCCGCCGCCTTGAGCGATTCCTTTTTCGCCGAAAACCCGGATTATTTTCTGCCCCGCCCCATATTCGAGGGCGTGGCCCAGCAGAAGATGCGCCACCTGGCCCAGTGCCTGGCTGAAGGCGCCTAGCCCGGATATTTCACGAAGGCCGGTCGTCCGGCTGCGCCAGCCAAGTGCTGGCGGTGTTGCCGGCTGCGCTCCAAGCTCGACGTAGCTTTGGCTACGCCTTCGCCTGTCGCTTGCCGCCAGCGTGCCGCTGGTGGCAAAGCGGGTCGTGTTATGTTGGCTCCCGCAAAGATGACTGGCTCCCGACGCGGCCCCTTGGCCGCCCAAGCCTTGGGCCGCTTTGCCAGCGCTTGGCTGGCTGTGCCGGGCTTGGGTACAAACCGTACACTGATAGCGTAGACGTTTTTTTCATAACACACCGATAAATGCTACCCGCATCGCCA
>JANQFN010000631.1 GCA_028277825.1 Desulfarculaceae bacterium | reverse complement strand
AACGCCCTTTGCTTCCTGGTGGTGGGGCTCCTGGCCCACCGGTTGGCCTTGCTTTTGGGCAACACCCCGGCCCGGGCCAACGGCTTGGCTCTTTTGGTGGCCCTGTGGCCGCCCTCGCTGACCTACTCCTCCATCCTGCTCAAGGACTCCCTGGTACTGTTGGGGGTGTTTGCCTTTTTGGTGTTTGCAGTGCAGGCGGTGGTGGCCGCCCGGCGCCAGGCGGCCCTGTCCGCCCGCTTCACCGGGCCGGTATTGGGCATGGCCGCCGGCAGCCTGATCTTGATGAACCTGCGCCAGGACTTCCAGCCGGTCTGCCTGGTTGTGGGCCTGGTGGCGGTGGTGCTGGGTCTCCTGGGCTCAGTGCGCCGGGGCCGCCGTGGCGGGCTGTTGGCCTCTCTGGCCGTGGGCCTGGCCCTGTTGGGCGCGGTGTATCTCAACGCGAACTACTCCGTGGCCCAGTTGTTGATGCGTAGCGCCCCCAACCTGGACGGCCGGCAGAGCAGCCGGATAAGCGCTCCGGCTCCCCCCCTGGGTACGGCGGCATCGCCGCACAACCAAATGGCATCAACGGTTTCCATGCCCGCCGACCTGCTGGGGCTTGGGGGCGTCTCCTGGCTTCGGAGCCCATATGAGGTTTTCAGCCAGGCCAAGCTGCGCCTGATCAAGCTGCGCTGGGAATACGCGGTCACCGGCGGGGTGAGTCTGAGCCCGGACGCCCAGGTGATTCCCTATGGCTCGGTCCCCCGCCGGGCCATCTTCAACAACGGCCTGTACACCCTGTTCTTGTTCCCCTATCCCTGGGAGCGCTGGCCCCAGGGCGGCTCCCTGAGCTGGCTGAGCTTCAGCGTGGGCCTGCAGGCGGTGTTTTGGTATCTGCTCTTGCCCGGTCTGGCCCTGGGCCTCATCATGGGGGCGGCCAAAAATTTCCTGGCTTTCGGCGTGATCTGCACCTGGCTGGTGCTGGTGGGCGCGGTGCTGAGCTTCGTGGACTTGAACCTGGGCACCCTTTACCGCCACCGGGACATGGTCGTCCTGCCCTTGCTGCCCTTCCTCTACAGCGGCCTGTACGCTTGGTTGTGGTCCCGTGGCCGCACTACAGGCGGGGCTGGAGCGCCTGAATGACCGGAGCCAACACCATATTGATCGTGGGTTGCCACGGCCAGTTGGGCCGCGCCCTGTTTGCCGCGCCCGCGCTGCCGGACATCGCCTTGGCGGCCTGCGACCTGCCCAAGGTAGACATCATCCGGCCCGAGAGCATAGAGCACGCCCTGGAGCAAACCGGCTGCGATCTGGTGATCAACGCCGCGGCCTACACCGCAGTGGATCAGGCGGAAAGCGATCCCACGATGGCCTTTGCCGTAAACGCCAAAGGCGCGGGCAACCTGGCCGCGGCCTGCGCCCGGCGCGGCCTGCCCCTGATGCATATCTCCACGGACTTCGTGTTCGACGGCGCTAAAGCGGCGCCCTATGAGCCCCAAGACCCAGCCCATCCCCTTAATCAATATGGGGCCAGCAAGCTGGCCGGCGAAGAGGCGGTGGCCGCGGCCAACCCCAGGCATGTGATCCTGCGCACCGCCTGGCTGTTCAGCCCCTACGGGCACAACTTCGTCAAAACCATGCTGAACCTGGCTGACCGGCAAGAACCCTTGCGGGTGGTGGATGATCAACTGGGCTGTCCCACCGGCGCCGGGGGCCTGGCCCGGGCCCTGTTGAGCATGGCCGGGGCCATCCTGGCCGGCAAGCAGGACGGCTTTGGGGTGTTCCACTACTGTGGTCAGCCGCCGGTGACCTGGTATGAGTTGGCCCAGGCGGTGTTCGCCGTGGCCGGGGGTGGCCCGGAGCTGGTGCCAATCAAGACCAGCGAATTGAACCAGGCTGCCAAGCGGCCGGCCTATTCAGTTTTGGATTGTTCGCACCTCACTGGGGTTTACGGTATAGTGGGCCAGGACTGGCGGCCGGAG
>JANQFN010000626.1 GCA_028277825.1 Desulfarculaceae bacterium | reverse complement strand
TCCGCGTTTGGGTGGGCGAATGCCCATCCAAACGCGGAAAATTCAAACAAAGTTTTTTGGGAGGGGGTCCGGGGGAACCCTTTTCTACAGAAAAGGGTTCCCCCGGAAAATCCACCGAAAGGAAAACCACATGTGGGAGCAACACTTGGCGGGCCGCGAGATCGGCCTGGTCATTGGCCGGGGGGAGTTTGACGCCGCCCTGCCTTCTCTGTTGATGCTGCACGGGGCCGGCGGCCGCGGCGAAGTATTCCAGCCGCAGCTTTCCGGCCTGGCCGGCGATATGAATTTGGCCGCCCTGGACCTACCGGGTCATGGGGCCACGCCCGGGCCGGGTTGCGACACAATCGAGGGCTACGTGGACTGGCTGGAGAGTTTTCTGGCCGCCGGACCGGTGCGGCCGGTTCTTTTGGGCCACTCCATGGGCGGGGCGGTGGCCATGGGCCTGGCCTTGAAGCGGCCCGAGTTGATCCGCGGCCTGATCCTGGTGGGCACCGGCGCCCGGCTCAAGGTGATGCCGGCCATCCTGGAAGGTATCTTAAAGGATTTCGAGGGCACGGTTAAGATGATCGTGCCGTTCGCCTACGGCCCCGAGGCCGATCCCCAGATGATCGCCCAGGGCATCGAGAAGATGAGCGACAATGAGCCCGAGGTGCTCTTGGGGGACTTCACCGCCTGCAACGGTTTTGACGTGATGGATGATGTGGGGGCCATCCGCCAGCCCACCCTGGTGCTGGTGGGTGCGGAGGACAAGATGTCGCCGCTGAAATACAGCGAGCACCTGGCCGGGGCCATCCCCGGGGCGGAGTTGAAGGTGATTCCCGGCGCGGGGCACATGGTGTACCTGGAAGACCACAAAGCGGCCAACGCGGCCATTGCCGATTTCATGAGCGGTCGCTAGCGCTGGCGCCAGCCCCCGGGCGGCGCGGTGGTCTGGTGCAGCACCCAGCGCACCTGAAGGTGAATGGTGTCCCCGGACTTGACCATGCCTTTTAAGAGCACCGGCGGCTTGAGCCCGAAGTCGCTCAGTCTGAGGGGGCCGGTGGCCATGAACTCCACCACCACCCGCTGACGGTTGGTGAAGGTCACCTGAAAGTCATAGGGCTTGCTGACGCCGTTGACGCTCAGATCACCCTGGGCCGAGCACAGATAGGAGTCGGGTCCCAGGGCCTTCAGGTAGCGCACCCGGGCAAGCCGGTAGGTGATGTTGGGGTGCTCCCGATAGTTCAGGCTTTCCCACATGAACTGCTCCAGGCCGGGGATCTTGCTGTGCAGGGAGCGCACCGGGATTAGAAAGCTGAGATCCACCGGGGGCTGTTCGCCTTCGGCCGGGAAATTGCCGTCCAGCAGATGCTGTTGGTTTTTCAGGGGCACTGAGATGGAGCCGACGATTTTTTCGCCTTGGGCGGTCCAGTCGTGTACGTTGGTGGTGCCCTTGATCTTCACCAGGCTACCAACCGGCGCGGTATCGTAACGCACCATGTCCCCGGCCGGTGCCGGCGGAGCTCCTGCCCAGACAGACAGGGCCAAAAGGCTTGCGACCAGCGCCCAAAACGGTAGCCGGGTTTTTCTTGCCGGTTTCCCCATCTAAAGCAGCTCCAGGACCGCGGCCAGGGAGGGCGCGGACTCTTTGGGGTCCTGGGCCAATTCCCTGGCCCGGTCCAGATCGAAGAGGCCCATCTCGGCGATCTCTTCCGGGTCGGGCCGGGGCTCTTGGTCGCTGCTGCACCGGTAGACCGCGGTGAATTCGCCTTCGGTGGCTCGGCTGGCCGCCAGCTTGCCCAGCAGGTGCAGGGGCAGGTTTAGGCCCAGTTCTTCCGCCAGCTCACGGGCGGCGGCCTCATAGCTCTCGCCGGGGTCCACGTGTCCGCTGGCTGAGGAGGTCCACTTGCCCGGGTGGCTGTCCTTGGCCTGGCTGCGCCGTTGCAGCCAGAGCCGGCCCTGGCGGTCGAACAGCAGTACGTGCACCGCCCGGTGCAACAGCTTTTGGGCGTGGATCTCAGAGCGTTTGGCCAGACCCACCTCACGGTCGTTTTGGTCCACCACGGGCAGCAGTTCGTTGGGATCTTGGGCCGGCATCAGGAGCCGGTCAGGATTTGCTTGAAATGTTCGGCCAGGGGCGGGGGCAAGAGGCTTTTCCTGGCATAGTTCAGCTTGGGGTCCTTGAGTTCCAGCCAGGTGTGGCCGTTTTCCGTGACCAGGCGGGCGCTGGCCCCGGGGCGGTTGCGGGCGCGGCGGGTTTCGGCGGCCAGAGAGCGGTAGAGGCGGTGCAGCCGGTGCACCAGACGGCCCTCTTCGCCGGCAAAGCGCCCGAAGTTGAGGTTGCGGCTGGGCGGGTCCGGGCTTTGCAACAGGTCCAACACCTCGCGGTGGGTCCGGGCCAGTTTATGGGAGGCAGGCCAATCCATGGCAAAGCATCATCCTCAACGTATAAGGCATCCCGCCGGCCGGCTCAGGCCAGCTTTTCCAAGACCACCCGGGTCAGCCAGCGAAAAACCACCTTAACATACCTGCCCCCGGCGATATATATGCCGCTCAAAAACAAGAGATGGGCCACCACCAACAGCACCGGCCCGCCCACTACGATGATCCGGGGCGTATCCCAGTAGTAGGCCAGAAAGGCGCACAGGGCAATGCCCGGCGCTCCCACCAAATTGCCCGCCACCACCAAGGCGATGCCCAGCCAGACCCGGCCCGGAGGCCTGGCCTTGAGTACGGATAGGTCGGCGCCATCGGCGATGGCTGCGGCCGCGAAGTTGGTCCGGGCCAGGCGGCCGGCGATGTTCTTTACCAGAGGCAAGCTCCCTCCAGGTTTTCCTACGCATTGCGGCACAATATCAAAGGCTTGCAGCCATACAAACCTTTTTTTGTTTCCCGTGCCGCCTCTAGCAGGTTCAGGCCAGCTCAACCCGGGCGGTCCCTTGCTAGTTCCTTGCCAGCCGCCCCCGCCTGTGGCATGGTGATCCATATTCATCTGACGAACTGAAGTTGTATTCTAGCAAAGGCTGTTATCCCATGACCCCTGAACTGGTGCGAGTCGAGCGCCGCGGCCCGGTGGCCACGGTGACCATGGACAACCCGGAAACCATGAACGCCATGGACACCAACATGGGGCCCCAATTGGCCGGGGCCCTGGAGGCCTTGAATCTGGAAGATGAGGTGCGGGTGGTGGTGCTCACCGGCGGCGGGGGCAACTTCACCGGCGGCGGTAATTTGAAGAACGCGGGCCGTTACCTGGAAGAGAATCCCGGTCAGGGGGCGGGGACCGTGTTCGGCGGCTACATACAGTTCGTGGTGCGGGTGGTGCAGGCCATGACCGGCATGCCCCACCCGGTGATCAGCGCGGTGGAAGGCGCCGCCTCCGGTGCCGGCCTGGCCTGGATGCTGGCCAGCGATTTGGTGGTATGCGCGGAGGACGCCCGCATCGTGCCGGCCTTCGTGGCGGTGGGGCTGGTGCCCGCCGCCGGGGCCACCCTGCATCTGCCCCGCCTGGCCGGGTTGGCCCGGAGCAGCGAGATCCTGATGCTGGGCAAGAATCTGCCGCCGCAAAAGGCGCTGGAGATGGGGCTGGTGGAGCGGCTGACCCCACCGAGTCAGGCCCTGGCCACGGCCCAGGAGTTGGCCCAGGAGCTGGCCGCCGGGCCCCAGGCCGCTTTGGCCGCCACCAAACGGCTCATCGGCGGCGCCACTCGGGGGGAGTTGACTCCGCAACTGGAAGACGAGCGCCGCGCGGTGATGGCCGCGGCTGACGAGGCCGAGTTCGCCCAGCGCGTTAAGCGCTTTTTAGCCAAGGCATAAGGAGGAGAAAAGTGGATCTGGCAAAAGCCCTGGACGAGCGCTTTTCTTGCCGGGGCTTTCTGGACAAACCGGTCAGCCTGGACCAGGTGCGGGCCCTGGTGGTCCAGGCCCAGAAAGTGCCTTCCTGGGGCAACACCCAGCCCTGGCGCCTCTACGCGGTGGGCGGGGCCAAGGCCGAGGCGGTGCGCGAGAACCTGGTCACCGCCATGCAGGCCGGCCGCCAGCAGGTCCCGGACATCACCATGCCCGCCTCCTTTGAGGGGGAGTTGATGGACCGCTACCGCGACCTGGGCCGCGCCTTGTTCAAGCTGTTGGACATAAAGCGCGAGGACCACAACAAGAGGGCCGAACACTACGCCAAAAACTTTAACGCCTTCGGCGCGCCCTGCCTGTTGTTCATCACCGTACCCCGGGGCCAGACCAGCTATGTGGTCTTGGACGCCGGGGCCTTTGTCAGCGCCCTGTGCCTGGCCGCCACCGACCAGGGCCTGGCCACCTGCGTGCTGGCCGCCCTGGCCCGCTACCCCGACGAGGTGCGCAAGGTGGTGCCCATTCCCAATGAGGAGGCCATCCTCATCGGGGTGGCCCTGGGCTACCCCGACCCCGAGGCCCCGGCCAACCGCTTCCGCTCCGAACGCCTGGACCTGGAGCGGGTGCTGACCAGCTTTGATCTTTAGCTGGCGGCCTTTGGGTGAGGTTGGACATAATGAATTTAATTAAAATTCAGCACAAAATCCAAGCGGAGCCGGATAGCTTTTTATGACCTAGGGGGTCTGCACCGAAACCCTCCTGCCCTCCCTATTAAACAATCTGCTTTTCCGCCGCCGCCGGCAGGCCTCGCCCGCCGTCACGGGTTTTATCGCCGGTTATGCCTGGCAACCTCCCCAGTGGGAGGCGGACCCACCCCTGCATGCCCTGGCCGAGGTGGCCGCGGCGGTCAGTGACGCCCTGGACGGAGGAGCCTGAGCCATTACCCTGCCCGGGCAAGCCTTGTGCCTCTGGAAAGTCCCGCCATCAAGTAGGTGTTTTACTTAAGGGCCGGGATTTTATATACTCTTTAGGAATGGCAGGTTTCGCGCAAGCAGCCTCGCAGGGAGGTTAGTGGCTTGAGCCAAAGGTCCGCTTCACAAATGGACGAATTGTCCCGCCTGGGCGCCCAGGTGCAGGCCCTGGCCGGGCCCTGGCTGGCCGAGTTGGGCCTCTGCGGACCCGGGCAGCGGAACATCTGCCTGACCGCCCTGGAGGGGCTCATCTCACGGCGGCTTGAGGACCGGCGCGAAATCGCCCTGAAGGTGCAACGGCATCAAGAGGCCCTGAACTCGGGGCGCCGCCGTCTGACCGCCGGGTTGGAGCACACTTCGGCCGAAAA
>JANQFN010000601.1 GCA_028277825.1 Desulfarculaceae bacterium | reverse complement strand
CGGTCCAGAAAAATCTTGATCGCCGCCCTGGGCGTTGCTACCTTCAAAAATAGCAATATCGAATCAGCAGTACTGCCCCCTGCACCGCAATACACATCATTCAAAAGGAGCCTGACATGAAAAAGTTGTTCGCCATATTGGGCGTCATTGCCCTGGCCGTGTCCCTGGCGCCAGCCGCCCTGGCCCAAGAGGGCCCGGTGGAGGAGGTGGCCCGGGGTTGCCAAAAGGAGCTGACCACGTACTGCGCGGGCGTGACCCCGGGCGAGGGCCGCGTCCTGGCCTGCCTCTATGCCTACAGCGACAAGCTGTCGGGCCGCTGCGAGTACGCCCTGTATGACGCCGCCGCCCAGTTGCAGCGCGCCGTGGCCGCCCTGGGTTACGTGGCCAACGAGTGCGACGCGGACCTGGACAAGTACTGCGCCCAGGTGCCGGCCGGCGAGGGCCGCCTGTTGGAGTGCCTGGAGAAGAACCAGGCCAAGATCAGCAAGCGCTGCAAAACCGCCCTCAAGGACGTGGGCCTGAAGTAGACCGCACCCATTTTTGTAAAAAGGCGGGCCCCCGGGTGGACGCGTTCGCGCGTTCTCCGGGGGCCTTTTTTATTTGGCGGCCATGAAAAAAGACCAGGAGGTTTGGTAAGGGAAAGGTCCTATGACGGGTAACTGAATATGAGGCAGCTCGTGTGGAAGGCGGGGCGGTAAGGCCAAACCTCCTGCGCCTGAAGGCGCCCAGACAACGGAGTTGTCTGGGCCATCCGTTTGCGCATAGTTTTTTTATCTTAGGTCAGCCCGGACAACCCGTTTGTCCGGGCCGCGAAGAGGTAAGCGGTTTTGACCGGACGCCGCGCTGAAGGAGACACTAGTGTGTCACACCACCCCCCTATTACCAGCCGGCCTCATTCCTCCCTTCCCAACCTCTTCATCTTCTCTCCCCCTTCCAACCGGTGCATGTGTAGTTTGGGGGTTGTTCCTTCGCGGCGGCACCTGCTTCTCCCGTCAGGGGGCCGACAAGGCAGGCAAATTGCCTACATCAGCCGGGACATTACCTGGTACACCGTCACCGATACCACCAAGGCGAAGGTCAGCGACCCCACCACCGATAACAGGGCCCACTTCCAGTTGGTTTCCCTGGCAATGGTCACCACCGTGATCATACAAGGCGTATAGAGCAGCAAAAAAAGAAACACGCTGCCGATCACCGGCGCGGTCCAGGCCGGGTCGGCCCCGATCCTGGCGGCCAGGCTTTTATCCGCGTCCACATCATAATCGGGGTCGACATCTCCCATGGAATAGGCGGTGGCCATGGTGGAGACAAACACTTCCTTGGCCGCGAACGCCCCCACGAAGGAGATGTTTGCCTGCCAGGGGAAGCCGGCCAGGTCGGTAAGGGGCTTTATGAAGGCACTGACGCGGCCGGCGTAGGAATTCTTCAGGGCCTCCGTCCCCTGCAACTTGTCAATCTTCGCCTGGCCGGCCTGTACCCACTTCTGCAACTGGGCCGGCGCCATGCCTTTATGCTCATGCTTTGTCTGCGCGGCCACCTGCTTGCGCATCTGGTCGTATTTGGCCAGCTCGCTGGCAGGCAACTGGGGAAAGGTCATCAGAGCCCACATCAAAATAGACATGGCCAAGATAACGGTTCCGGCCTTTTTGATGTATAGCCACACGCGTTCCCAGGCATGGGCGGCCACGCCGCGCACGGTGGGCAGGCGGTAGGGCGGCAGCTCCATGACAAAGGGGGTGTACCTGCCCTTGATCACCGTCCAGCGCAGCAGCCTGGAAACCAAAAGCACGAACAGCCAGGAGGTGATCACCACCAGGAACATGGCCAGAGTGGCGTGGTGGGAGAAAAAGGCCGCCGTGAGCACGATGTAGGCCGTGGTTTTGGCGCCGCAGACCATAAAGGGAGCGGTGAGGATGGTGGCCAGGCGTTCCTTGGGGCTGCGCAGGGTGCGGCAACACATCACTCCCGGCACCGCGCAGCCGCCGGGCATGCCCCCGGCCATGACCAGGGGCATCACCGACATGCCGTGTAGGCCGAAGCTGCGGAATATGCGGTCCACCATATAGGCCACCCGGGCCATGTAGCCCAGGTCTTCCAGGAAGCACAGCATGGTGAACATGATCAGGATAAGGGGGGTGAAACTCAACACCGCCCCCACGCCGTCCAGCATGCCGGAAACAATCATTGACCTGAGCATGCCTTCGGGTATGTAGGTATTGCCCAGATAGGCCAGCCAGTTGAAGAAAGTTTGCAGCCAGCCCTGCGGCGCGGCCCCCAGGATGAAAGTGATGTAGAACATGCTCCAGAGCACGCCCAGCAAGATGAGGGGGCCCAGGAGGCGGTGGGTCAACACCTTGTCCGCCTTGGAGGAGTAACCCGGAAGCAGATCATTTTCCCGGGAGATCACGCCCTGCTCCACAAGGCTGTTGATGAAATCATATCGTCTGTCGGAGATCAGGGCCTCTGGATATGAGGCGCCATGCTCTTTGACCCTTGCCTCGGCCTCGGCCGCCATTTCCAACAGCTTGTCGGCAAGATCGCCATGGGGCCTTAGCCTATTCAGCACATCTTTGTCGTCTTCCAGCACCTTGAGGGCCAACCACCTGGCGGGCGGCAGCTGGCCGGGGGGCATCCTGTCCTCTATCAACCTGGCCATGGACTCGATGATGGGGTCCAACTGGGGCCCATAGGAGATTTTAAACGGTCTGGCCTTCAGTTGATCCGAGTCCACCAGCAGGGCGATGGACTCCATCAACTCCTCTCTGCCTTCTCCCACCCGGGCAACGCATTCCACCACGGGCACATCCAGCAGCTCCGCCAGCTTGGCGGAGTTTATGTTCAGCCCCTGGTGGCGGGCCTCGTCCATCATGTTTAGGCCCAGCACCATGGGCACTTCCATTTCCATGATCTGCACCACCAGGTACAGGCTGCGCTCCAAAGCGGTGGAGTCCAGCATGCACAGGACCACATCCGGGCGTTCGTTCACGATAACGTCCCGAGCGACAACCTCCTCCAGAGAATAGGCGGTCAGGGAATAGGTCCCGGGCAGGTCCACCAGATGAAATTCTTGGTTGTTTAGCTTGTAGCGCCCTTCCAGCCTGTCCACGGTGATGCCCGGATAATTTCCCACCCGGGCCGAGCCGCCGGTGATGGCGTTGAACATGGTGCTCTTGCCGCAATTGGGCTGCCCGGCGACAGCGACACGAATGCTCGCCATGGCCTAGTCCACTTCCACGCTGATCAGGTCGGCCTCGTTATTGCGCAGGGTGAGGGTGTAGCCGCGCATGCGGATAGCCACCGGATCATTAAGGGGCGCACGGCCCTCGATTCTCAACTCGGTGCCCGGCACCAAGCCCATGTCGCGGATCCTGCGGCCCAGTTCACCTTTGGCGTTTACATGCTTGATCTTTCCGCGCTGGTTGATGCTCATGTTCCTCAAGGCGGTGACCATTTGCAGACTCCTTTTGACTGGAATTCGGCGGCACATGCCCGCTACGGGATGTCCGCCCGGCCTCTGGCCAGGCAACTATCATTACCTGGGGCTGGATCGGAATAGGTCCAATCAAACATGCCACCTGAACGCTAAACGCGAAAAGGGAGACACAGGTTCATTCACGCTAAAACAGCCAATCGACTTACCCAAGGTTGGCCAGGAATAATTATAAATTATTCCTAATCAAGTTTGATAGTTCAAATATTTGCCGTGGTCAAATAAAAATTTGTAAGGGTTACGTCGTCAAGGCCTTTGGAACAATATCCGGCTTTTGCCGGTTTCTGTGAATCTCACAGATCAATAGCGTCGGACGGCATGTCACCTCCCCTTTTGCAAACCAGCCTCCTTCTTGCCTCCCAACCTCCTCCTCTTTTCCACCCGTCCCACATGCGCACAAAAAAAGGCGGCCCCTCGCGGAGCCGCCCCTAACGTAGCGAATTCTTCTCTTACAGCATCGAGCCGATGATCATCTTCTGCACCTGGCTGGTGCCCTCGTATATCTGGGTGATCTTGGCGTCGCGCATCATGCGCTCCACCGGGTATTCCTTCACGTAGCCGTAGCCGCCCAAGACCTGCACCGCGTCGGTGGTGACCTTCATGGCGGTCTCGGCGCAGAACAGCTTGCTCATGGCTGAGAGCCGCACCGCCTCGGCCGGCACGTGGCTCATGTCCTTGGGCACGCCCTCCAGCACGCTGGCGCAGCGGTACAAGAGGTTCCGAGCAGCCTCCACCTGGGTGTCCATCTCGGCCAGCATCCAGTTGAGCCCCTGGAAGGTGATGATGGCCTTGCCGAACTGCTGCCGCTCCTTGGCATAAGCCACCGCGTAGTCCAGGGCCCCCTGGGCCAGGCCCAAGGCCTGTCCGGCCACCGGCGGCCGGGTGAAGTCCAGAGTCTTCATCAGGATGGAGAAGCCCATGCCCTCCTCGCCCAGGAGGTTGGCCGCCGGCACCTCGCAGTCCTCCAGGATCACCTCGCAGGTGGTGGAGGCCCGGATGCCCATCTTGTCTTCTTTCTTGCCGATGGAGAGTCCGGGCGTGTCCTTTTCCACCACGATGATGCTCTGGCCACCCTTGTGCGGGGCTTTGTCGGCGTCGGTCACCGCGGCGATGCAGATCACATCGGCCACATCCGCGTGGCTGATGAACTGCTTGGTGCCGTTGATGACGTATTTGTCGCCTTTGAGCTCGGCCTTGGTGCGAAGGCCCGCCACGTCCGAGCCGGCGCCGGGCTCGGTCAGCCCGAAGGCGGCCAGCATCTCGCCGCTGGCCAGGCCGGGCAGCCACTTTTTCTTTTGATCGTCAGAGCCGGCCAGCATGATGGGCATGGAGCCCAGCTCGTGCACCATCAGGACCACGGCGGAAGAACCGCAGGCCTTGGCCACTTCCTCGCAGGTGATGCACAGGGCCAGCATGCCCATGCCCGCACCTTCGTAATCCACCGGGAAGTCACAGGCAAACAGGCCGTTCTCCCGGAAAATCTCCACCGCGTCCCAAGCGAACTCGCCCTTCTCATCCCGCTCGGCCGCACCGGGCGCCAACTGCTCTTGGGCGATGCGCCGCACGGTGTCGCGCAACATCAACTGCTCTTCATTCAACTGATACATGCCGTGTCTCCTTCAACAGGAGCCGGGGTGATCCTCGCCATACATTAATCAGGCGACCGTCCCGGCAATAAGCTTATTCAAAACCCTCCGGGATATTTAGCGAAGTTGAAGATACGCCTTTGGCGGATCGAGATTAGCGAAATATCCCTGAAAGTTTTTTGAAGGGGGGTTTGGGGGCACCCCTACGGGTGTTTCGTTTACGTGCCAATCTGTTCTAGCAACCTTTGTCTCAACACCCGAGGGATCGACCCCTATAGTGCCGCAGGGCACTTTTTTCAAGAAAGTTTCTCCCCAACAATCCTTACTCGTTTTCGATCAGCATGGACATACCCATGCCGCCGCCCACGCAGAGGGTGCCCAGGCCCAGGGTGTTGCCCCGGCGCTTCATCTCGCTGATGAGGCTGACGATGAGCCGGGTGCCGGTGCAGCCCACCGGGTGTCCCAGGCCGATGCCCGAGCCGTTGACGTTGGTGATCTCGCGGTCCAGCCCCAAGCCCTGCTCCACGGCCAGGTACTGGGCGGCAAAGGCTTCGTTGACCTCGATCAGCTCGATGTCTGAAAGCTGAACGCCGGTCTTGGCGAAGAGCTTTTCGGTGGCCGGCACCGGGCCCCAGCCCATGATCTCCGGCTCGCAGCCGGCGGCGGCCCAACCCACGATCTTGGCGATGGGGGTGACGCCCAGTTCCTCAGTCTTGGCCCGGCTCATGAGCAGGCAGAAGGCGGCGCCGTCGTTGAGGCCCGAGGCGTTGCCGGCGGTGACGCTGCCGTCCTTGGCGAAGACGGGGCGCAGCTTGGCCAGGCCGTCCATGGTCAGGCCCATGCGCACGTGCTCGTCGGTGTCGAAGATTTTGGGATCGCCCTTGCGCTGGGGCACGCTGATGGGCACGATCTCCTCGGCGAACTTGCCGGAGGTGATAGCGGCCTCGGCATTGTTGTGGCTTCTCAGCGCCACCTCGTCCTGGGCCTCGCGGGAGATGTCGTATTTGCGGGCCAGGTTTTCGGCGGTCTGGCCCATGATGTAGCCCGGGGGGTCCAAAAGGGTGGAGCCGGAGTGCAGCATCTCCCACAGGGAGTCCATCATCTGGGCGTGCTGCAAACGGGCGCCCCAGCGGGCCTTGGGCAGGCAGTACATGGCGTTGGACATGGACTCCACGCCGCCGGCCAACATGACCTCCGAGTCGCCCAGCTTGATGTAGGCCGCGCTCTGGGCCAGGGCCTGCATGGCGCTGGAGCACTGGCGCTGGATGGTCACCGCCGGCACCTGAACCGGAATCCCCGCCTTGAGTGCTGCGGTGCGGGCGGTGTTGGCCTCGTCCGGGGCCTGGCAGCAGTCGCCCATGACCACGTCCTCGATCAGGGCCGGGTCCACGCCGGAGTTATCCAGCACGGCGGTGATTACCTGGGCGGCCAACTCATGGGCGCGCACACTGGCCAAGGAGCCCCCGAAGTCGCCGATGGCGCTGCGGCCCATGGCCACGATAACGGCGTCGCGGTTGTCTTTCACAATGAACCTCCCACGCGATAGGTCTAGGTTTGTCTTATCATCAGTCTATGCAGGTTATACCTGAAGAGCCTTTCAGTCAAGTATTTGTTTTTATTGGCGCAAACCAGAAAGGACCTACCCGTAACCCCTTGTAATGAATTACGGTTCAGTGCTTCTTTGCATCCGAACCGCCACCTGGCGCCATGGCGGCGACTCTTTAGTTTTGTCTTTCCCGGTTACTGCAGATGCCTCTATCACATTTGGGCTGCCAAAGCGAGAGACAAAAAAAAGTTGGGTAAGGGAAAAGCAAATGGTTCATGCACTGCGCCGCGTTCGCCCCCTCCCGGGCATCTGTGAGGGCTGGCATTTCTTCGATCAGCCAAACTATTTCACTTGAATTAGTTAACTAAGCAATTGAAAAGAAAGTCCGATGCGCTCGAAAATGAAGGCCATGCCAACGAACTTTTCCAACCAACAACAATCCGTATGCCAGCCCGAATAGATGCCCGGGAGGAGTGGGCGACACAGGTCAAAAGAGCCGCTACGCGAAAGCACCTCTAAACCCCGGCTGGAGGGTTCTGTGAGGGCTAGCATTTCTTCGCCCAGCCAACCCAATTTCACCTGAATCCGCTAACTAAGCAAACAAAAGGGAAGCCCGAAGCGCGTGCAAAATATCGCCGCGCCAACGGACTT
>JANQFN010000571.1 GCA_028277825.1 Desulfarculaceae bacterium | reverse complement strand
GCCCCGGCCAACCCCCGTCCCGAATTGGAGTTGCCCTGGCTTCTCAAATTGGTCAGCGAAGACCTCAAAGCCTATTATCAGGAGGCCATAACCGCCCAGCCCGGCGGCCAGACCGCCAGCGGCCGCCTGACTGATTGGTTTTTCGGCGAAACCGTGGCCGGACAGGTGTTTTTGCGGTTGCGCAGCGTGTTTGCCGCCAGCGACGACCCCAACACACAGGTCTTGGGCGAGAGGCTCCTGGTGCCGGCCTCGCAGGCCATGCGCCGGCCCAAGGAGTGAATCGGGATTATAGAAAAGAGGTTTTGAAGGAAAGAAAAATGGATGGTGAGAACCGGGTCGCCTTGCCTTACGTCGCCGGCTAATCTTGCATGAAGGCCACGGCGGGAGGACGGCAGGCTGGCCTGTCAAAAACCGCCTTCCTATAGAAAAGCCCCAGCGGCGATTCGGGTACGACGGACAAGCTCATACCGTCTCTGGCCACCGCGCACCACGGACTGGCCAAGGCTGCATTTCCCTTTCCCCTTTCCCAAACTCTTCCTTTTTTTCCTTGTAGAGGCGGGGTTTACCCCCGCCCGCATCGCCTTACACCAAAAAAGACGGGCGGGGATAAACCCCGCCCCTACATCAAGAGATTAGGCAAGTCACGATAGGGGTCCGGCACAGCCAGCCGCCGGGAGACAAGGCAGCCCAAGGCTTGGGCAGCCAGATCGTTTCAACGGGAGCACCTTAGTAAGCCGGGGCGGAATAATTTTCGACACGCTCTGCTGCGGCGGCTCGCCGACGGCAAGCGACAGCCGGATGTGTAGTTGCTGCTACATCGAGGCTGGCGCGCAGCCGGCAACGCAGTATGCCGGTGACTGGCGAAGCCGGACACATAACCACTCAGTTACAATTTCTACTTCATTTTTTTCCTTGTAGAGGCGGGGTTTATCCCCGCCTGTATTGCTTGCGTTAAAAGAAGACGGGCGGGGATAAACCCCGCCCCTACATCAGAAGCCTTACGGTTTTAAAGGCCTATGGATAAATACCCCGCAGCTTCAGCGCCCGCGCCGCACGGCTAACCCCCAAATTCAGGGCCGCGGTGCGCATGTCCACCTTCTTTTCCTGGGCAATGGCCAACACCTCGTTAAAGGCGTGCTTGAGAATGTGGTTCAGACGCTGGCTGATCTCATCCTCGCTCCACAGCAGGTTCTGTAGATTTTGCACCCACTCAAAGTAGGAGACCGTCACGCCCCCGGCATTGGCCAAAATGTCGGGCACCATGAAAACGCCCCGGTCGTGCAGGATCTCATCAGCCTGGGGCGTGGTGGGCGCGTTGGCCCCCTCGGCGATTATTTTGGCGCCCAGCTTGGCGGCGTTGTCATGGGTGATCACCCCGCCCAGGGCGCTGGGGGCCAACACCTCGCAGTCCAGTTCCAACAACTCCTCGTTGGAAATGTCTTCGCCCTCCACCTTGGGGCCCATCACGCAGGCGTATTGGTTTTTGCAGGCCAACACGCTCTCCACGTCCAGGCCGCCGGAGTTGTAAACCGCGCCGCCGCTGTCGCTCAAGGCGATCACCTTGCAGCCGGCCCGCTCGAAAAAGCGCGCCGCCACCCCGCCCACGTTGCCGCAGCCCTGGATGGCCACCCGCATGCCCTCCACCGGGATACCCAGGTGCTCCGCTGCTTGCAGGGCGGTGATGTACACGCCCTTGCCGGTGGCCTCGAAACGGCCCAGGCTGCCGCCCAGCTCCAGGGGCTTGCCGGTGACTACCCCGGCCTCGGTCTGGCCCATGATGATGCTGTAGGTGTCCATGATCCAGGCCATCACCTGGGGGTTGGTGTACACGTCCGGGGCTGGGATGTCCCGGGCCGGGCCGATCACCGAAGAGATGTCCCAGGTGAAACGCCGGGTCATGGCCTCCAGCTCGGCCTCGGACATCTCCTTGGGGTTGCACTGCACCCCGCCCTTGGCCCCGCCAAAGGGTATGTTGACCACCGCCGACTTCCAGGTCATCAGCATGGCCAGGGCGCGCACCTCGTCCAGGTCCGCGTCCGGGTGGTAGCGGATGCCGCCCTTGTAGGGCCCGCGCACATCGCAGTGCTGCACCCGGTAGCCCTTGAATATCTTCAGCTCGCCGTTGTCCATCTTCACCGGGATGTTCACGGTCACCTCCCGGTTGGTGACCAACAGCCGCTCCACCACCCAGTCCTCTATGTCCATGTGCTCGGCGGCCATTTCCACCTGGCGGCGGCAGGCCTCGGCCGGGGTGAGACCGTCTATCTTGTGACTGGCGCCCATAACACCCGCTCCTTGTAAGGTTGCTACCTTCGGGCTTCAATTTATGGCTCTGATTCAAGGCTGAAGCCAGCCGGGCCCCATGTCAACACCGGCCCGCAAAGCTTGTCCGCGGGCTGGTTTTTTGTGCTAGGCTAGGCGCCGATTGTGAGCCATGAAAATTCCCTTCCCGGAGGTTTGCCATGAATATGGTGCGCGCGGCGGTGGTGCAGGACTGCCCGGCGGTGTTCGATTTGGAGGCCACCCTGGCCAAGGTGGCTGAACTCAGCAAACAGGCCGCCGGCCAGGGCGCCCAGTTGGTGCTGTTTCCCGAGGCCTTTGTCTCGGCCTATCCCAAGGGTCTGGATTTTGGCGCCCGGGTGGGACTGCGCAGCGACAAGGGCCGCCAGGATTTCCAGCGCTACTTTGACAGCGCGGTGACCGTACCCGGCCCGGCCTGCG
>JANQFN010000559.1 GCA_028277825.1 Desulfarculaceae bacterium | reverse complement strand
TGGGCGGCCTATGGGGTCACCGCCAAGAAATGGGGCCTGGAACTGAAGACCGTGCCCTCGGCCGGGGCCCTGTATCCTTTGGACATCTACGCCGTGGTGGGGGCGGTGAAGGGAATCCCCGCCGGAGTGTATCATTTCCAGTCCGGCCCCCATGCCCTGGCCAAGCTGGTTGCCGGCGATAAGCGCCTGGCCGCAGCCCGGGCCGCCCTGGGCCAGATGTGGGCCGCCGAGGCGCCCGTGGTGCTCTTGATCACCGGCGATTACGCCCGCTCCAGCGTCAAGTACGGCAAGCGGGGCCGGCGCTACACCCACATGGAGTCGGGCAGCGTGGCCCAGGTGGTGTTTCTGCAGGCTGAGGCCTTGGGACTCAGGGCGGGCATCATCGGCGCCTTTAGCGACCGGCAATTGGTCCAGGCCCTGGGCTTGCCCGCGGGGCATGAGCCCCTGCTGCTGATGCCGGTGGGTTATGGCAGGTGAGGGTGGGCGAGGGCCTTACTCCTTGAACATCACCACCCGCTGGGCCAGTTTGCCGAAGAAGTGATAGCCCGAGCCGCCGGCCGCCAGCACGTCCAACAGTTCGTCCGGCCGGCGCACCCACACCCCGCCCACTAGGTCGACCCCGGCGGCGAACAGGGGCTCCGGGCTGCATGAGGAGGTGGGGCCCAGGACGATCACCCGGGCCTGGGGCCGGGCCGCGGCCAGGATGGGCTCCAATGAGCGGCTGACCAGGGTGGTGCCGGTGACGAACAGTATGTCCGCCCGCCCGGCTGCTGCGGCCATCTCCTCGGCCGGAACGAAGTGGTCCAACTCTTCGCCCTTGAGGGTGCGCGGGTCTTTCTCCACCACCCACCAGGGCCCGCCCCGGGCCTTGAGCGCCCGCATGGTGGGCACCAGGGCGCCCACCACCACCACCTCGGCCTCCGGAGGAAGCTCCACCGCGTCCTGGGCGTCCAGGTCCAACTCCAGGCGGTAGTCGCCCATCTGGCCCCGCTGCCAGCACTGGGCGGTCAGCGCGTTGAGTCCGGCGATGGCCCCGGCCAGCTTCAGGGGCTCGGAAGAGTCCAGCCCCTCCATGAGCTGGGCCATCGGCATGCCACTCACCCTGCCCGGGTCGAAGATGCGCCCGGCCGAGGAGGGGCAGCACACCGCTTGGGGGATCTCCTTGACCGGAGTGAAGCACACGCCGGCCGCGCCCGAGTTCAGCTTGACCCCGGTGAAGAACAGGCCGGCCACCAGCCTTTTCACGGCCAGGTAGTTGTACTCGTCCTCCAGGCGGCTTTTGACGATGTCCAGGGATTCATGCAGAAGACCCATGGCTGATCCTTCCCGATGCGAGGGGGTGCCGTAGCGGCGCGCTCAAGTTGCCTTCCCTATTAGTATAAAGACGTTGACTGGCGTTGTGCACCCGTCTCGCCCGCTACGCCCTGACGGCAAATCATCATTCCGCGGCTAGCCCGGACAGCTTGCTGTCCGGGTCGCCGCAGGCGACAAGAGGTTTGGAAAGGAGGATACAGTGATATATTGAAGTTGCAAACTTTACGTAAAGGCTTGATCCGTTAAAGAAACAATCATTGTTCACCAAGGGCAACCTATGAAAAGAATTGAGACTGGGCGCATGATATCTTGGGAAAAACGAGATACGTGGGTAGCAGTTTACGATGTTTTGGGCTTTAAGAATTTGGTTCGCGGGGCTGACCAAGATTTTCCTCTAGCTTTGCTGACTCTAAACCTATCGGAGTTGCTTGAATGGATTCAAAATGAAGTAGAGGATTTTGATGGTTTTGAATATATGGTCATTTCCGACATGATCATTCTATTTTCGCCGGATGTTGAACCTATATCGTACTCAAGGATACTGCTCATTTGTAAGCAGCTAATTAATCATTTTATTTACAAACAATTTCCTCTGCGCGGCGCCATTAGTATAGGCACTACCTTCGCAGCTGAGGACCGGCCCATATTGATTGGACCGGCCTTTGTGGAGGCTTACGAGTATTGTGAAGATCAGGATTGGATTGGACTGCTTTTAACACCATCTGCAACAAAAGCCATCAGAAATGCGGGTCTGGAACCGTTACGTCATGATTTTGTTTCGGATGAAATCCCTCTTCGCAACTTGGAATCAGAAAATGTCCTCGCTTATCGTTTTCAAGGCGGTGCAGCAAACTTCGACAGCCCTTTGCTGAGTCGCCTGGAACAAATGAGGCACTTCGCACCTGATGAGGCTAAGGAGAAATACTCCCGCACCATGGATTTCATTAAAAAACACTATAAGTACCTGACTGACTAGAAATGCTGTTGCCAGTGGCCAGAGGAATATTATGAAACAAATGAGGCGCCGATGAGCGACATCGAAAACCCGAGGGAATATTGGGACCGGGTGGCCTGGGGCAAGGACTTCACCATCCAGCCGGCCTTGGAGAGGTTTGGCCAATTGGTGGACCGGCGGACCCGCATCCTGGACTACGGCTGCGGCTACGGCCGGGTGACCGCAAAGCTGGCCGCCCTGGGTTATGCGTCCGTGCTGGGCCTGGACCCCTCGCCGGAGATGATCAAGCGGGGGCAAAAAAACCATCCCGGCCTGGACCTGCGGGTGGCTTCAGGGCTCCCGCTTCCCTTTGCCGGCGGCGCCTTCGGGGCGGCGGTCATGCTGGCAGTGTTGACCTGCCTGACCCGGGACGACGAGCAGCGACAGGTGCTTGCCCAGCTTAACAAGGTGCTTGAGCCCGGCGGGGTGATCTATTTGGCGGACTTCCTGCTCAACCGGGATGAGCGCAATCTGGCCCGGTATGAAAAATATGCCCCGCGCTACGGCAGGTATGGAGTGTTCCACCTGGATGAGGGTGTGGTCTTGCGCCACCACGACCCGGCCTGGATTGAACAGATCACCGCACCCTTTGAGCGCCTGGCCTACTGGGAGGACACCTCGGCCACCATGAACGGCCATCAGAGCCGTATCTTTCACTACTTCGGCCGGAAGCCGTCCCAAGCGCAATAAAAACGGCAGGGATAAACCCTGCCGCCACATTAGCCTGACTCGGGTTATTATTTGAGCTTCAGGGTCTGCTCGCCGAACAGGCTGAACCTGAGCCAGTCAAAGGCAAACTTGAGTAGCTGCAGGTCGTTGGTCAAGATCAGCTCCCGCCGAGTGGGGTCGATCTCGATCAACTCGGTGAGCCGGCTCTCGGTGACGAATTTTTTGAAGGCGTCCAGGTTGAAGCAGGCCATGAAGAACATCTGCATCTTCTTCTGGGCCTGCACCGCGTCGGCCGCTGGCGCCTGGCGGGTGATCAGGGGCAAAAATAGGTCGTTGGTGGCGTTATAGGCCTCCAGGCCCTGGTCCTCATTCCAGGTCTCCGGGGTCCAGTGGTCGCCTTTTTCAAAGCCGCGGCAATGGGCCTCGCGCACCAGGAAGTAGCTCTGCTCCTTGACGCCGTAGGCCTGGCCTCCCCGGGCCGC